>JBJTSG010000355.1:0-8603 GCA_046076505.1 Erythrobacter sp.
GAGCTTGCCGGGGCCGGTCTTGGTCAGCACCGCGCGCACGCCTGCGCCGCTCACGAACTCCGCGTCGAGCGAGCCGTCGGTCGATCCGCCGTCCGCGACCACCACGTCGACCGGCAGGTTCGCCGCCTGGATGCGCCGCAGCTGGCCGCGGATCCGCTCGCCCTCGTTGATGACCGGAATCACCAGCGCATGGCGTTGGCGCCGCGGGGCGTAGAGCGCGACCTCGTGGGCGGGCACCTGCCAACCGGCATCGTCGAGGATCGGGCGGGGCTTGATGGTCATGACGCCTCTCCCGCAACGGCGCCGGGACGGGCGGCGAAGACGACGAACTTGGACAGGATGAAGTTGACGACGAACGACCCGCCCGCGCCGCACACGAGGCTCGCCAGCGGCCAGGCGCCGCCGAGCAGACGGTCGGCCTGCGCAACGATACCGACGCGCACGCCGAGCGTGACGAGCGCGACCAGCGCATAGAGCATGGCGCGCTTCATCGACAGGCTGCGCGGACCGCCGCGGAAGCTCCAGGTCTGGTGGATGACGTAGTTCGCTGCGGCCGCGAGCGTGAAGCCGATGGCGGCGGCGAGCCACAGCGGCACGCCCAGCCAGCGGTTGAGCGCAAAGGCGATGGCAAGGTCGACGACCACGCCCAGCACCGTCACCGCGAAGAAGCGCGCAAGCTCGCTCATCGCCCGCCTTCCGCTAGATGCCGCGCAATGCCCTCGGGCAGCGGGGGCAGGGCGGCAAAGTCGATTGCCGGGTAAAGCTCCGCGGTGCAGGTCGCCGCGCCGACTGCCGAGCCGCCAAGCATCGCGAGGGTGAGGCGGCTCGTGCGGCCGGGCCTCACCGGCGCAAGGAGGTCGAGCCGCGCGGCATTGGCGACGCCGTAGCGGGGAAAGCCCGTCCAGCGGTCCTGATCGCCGGCGGCGGTGTCGGGCGAATCCTCGCGCACCGTCAGCATCGCGCCGCGTCCGCTCGCGAAGGGCGGCTGGCGGGTGAGGGTGACCGAGGCGAGGCCGTCCTGCGCTGCGGCGACCTCCAGAACGATGCCGCCGTCCGGGCCAGGCGTGACGCGGCAGGTGGCCGGGGCGGTGGCCAAGCGCTTCGCTCCGCCGCGCACCCACAGCACCTGCTGGTCACCCCGCGCGATGGGCACGTAGTTCTCCCGCAGCGCGCGGAAGAAGGTCCAGTCGGCGCGGGTGAGCCAGCCTTCCCAGCCGCTGTATTCGGGCGCGATGGTGGTCACCGCCGCCACCTGCCGCTCGGCGACCAGAGCGGTGAAGGCGGCCCGCTTCTCGGGCCCGAGCGCGTGGATCAGCGAGCCGACATCGGCGGGGCTCTGCACCCCCGCGGCAATGTCGAGGGGTGAGGTGTAGACCGACAGCAGGCGGCGGTTCGCGGGGATGCCCTGCGCCTCCCACGCCGCGCCGAGCCGGCGCATCGCGGCGAGATCCCGGGCGTAGGCGGGGGTGACGGCGAAGCCCAGCGCCGAGTCGCGCACCGTGCGCTCGGTGTTGCGCGCTCTTGCCGCGAACTCAGCGCCCTCGATTCCGACCATCGCCAGCGCGGCGGCGCCGGTCGCGAGCGCCACCTGCCGCGGCGAGAGCGCGCGCAGCAGGCGGCGCGCCTTGCGCCAGAGCGAGGCGGGCGCGACGATCAGCGGCGCGCAGAGGCCGAGCACGAAGGTGATCGGCGCATATTCCGCCCCGACATGCCCGCCGATCTGCGGCACGAGCGCGGTGCCGAGCACGCTCGCGGCGAGGAACACGAAGGCGCTCAGGCGAATCGGCGCGCCGCACCCGCGCAGCCGCACGAGGGCCGCGTAGGCCGCGCACAACCCGAGCAGGACCATGCCCACGGCCGAGAGCGGATCGGCCTGTAGGAGGATGTTGGGGAGGTCCGCGAGGCCGAGGATGCGGGTGCTGCGGTCCCACGGCGCGAAGAACCAGAACTGGTCGCCCGCGACGTCGCGGAAGTTGTATCGGAGCCACGGCGCCGGCATGCCGTGGGTGACCGCGACGAGGATCGCAGCTGCCGCGAGCACCGTTCCCGATGCGAAGGCGGCGAGGGTGCGCAGCAGCAGGGCGATGCGCTGATGCAGTGCGAGGACGAGCCCGAACGCGAGGGCGATCACCAGCGGGATGCCGGCATCGTTTGACCACAGGAGCCCCGCCCCTGAGATGAGGCCCAGTGGGAAACCTCCCGCCAGTGCCCGGCCGTCCCGCCACACCCGGCGCGTCAGCAGCAGGAAGAACGGCAGGACGAGGAAGGGCAGGGCACCGCGCCACGGGCGCAGCGAGACGCCGGGGTCGAGCGTCGCCGGCCACTTCAGGCCGGCGAGTTGCGCCGCCAAGGACCCGGCATAGTAGGACAGGAATACAAGGATGATCGCCGCCTGCCAGCGCCGCTCGCGCGGCACCGGGCGGATCAGCCGCATGGCGCCCCAGGCAGTCACGAAGGCACCCGCCAGCACCGCCGCATAGGCCGCCAGCGTCGAAGCGAAGAGCGTTTTGCCGAAGGCGAGGAACACCGGCAGCAGCGCCAGCACCATGGTGATCCCGAGGTAGGACTGGAACGCCGTCCCCAGCTGTTCCCCGCGCGCGAAATGGTCGAGCGCGAACCACGTCTGGAGCGCCCCGTCGAGCGAGTTGAGGCTGTGGCTGTGGTAGAGCGTCGCGCCGCGCAAGCCGATCAGCACCGCCGCCAGCCCCACCACCGCCAACCCGCCGCCCCGATGTCTGGGCACAACCTCAGGCATGCTCGAGCCCGAACAGGTGGCCCGAATGCAGCGCGCCGAATTCGGGTGCGGTATCCTTCAGCGCCTCGAGCAGGTCGTAGATGTTGTCGATCTTGCCGCCGAGGATCGAGACCACCCGGCTGTTCTCGGGCTTCTGCTGGTAGAGGATGGGGCGGCCGTCATCGGCCTCGTTCTTGATGAGGATCGTCTTCACCTCGTAGATCGAACGCCGGTACTCGGCCCCGGCCAGGCAGGGCATGTAGCGCCGGGCGTCGGCTTGCATGAAGGCGAAGCGGCTCTCGGGATCGAGGGCTGCGAAGTGGTGGTAGGGATCGCGCGAGGCTCCCTCGTCGGCCCAGCTCTCGTGCGGGGTGTAGCGCACGTGGGTCAGCGAGTGGAGCTGCTCGGCGGGGTAGGGCATGGCCGAGAAGAACGGCCCGTCCATGACCGTGACGCCGATCTTTTCGAGCTCGCGCGGCGGCTGGATCAGCGCCAGCTCGGCGATCTCGTGCTTGAGCCGCGCGCCCGGCAGGCCGGCCTTGGCGAGCACGCGGTTGATCTGTGCATAGGTGATGTTGAAGGCGTAGCGCGCGCTCACCTCGCTGCCGTCGGAGAGCGCGGCGACGACCTCGCCGGGCCGATCCGCAAGGCCGACGAGCTCGGTTGCGAGGCGCACCTCGACGCCTGCATCCGCGAGCCGTTCGCTCACCAGCCGGCCGAGGATCTTGTGATCGAAGGCGACCTCGTGGCAGGCGAAGACATCCTCGACCATGTCGGGATCGAACAGCGCCTTGTGGTTCGGGGAGGCAGGCTGGATCGGCGCGCCCATGTCGCGGAACATGCGGTGGAACTTCTTCGCCGTGACCTTCGAGCGGCGCCGCGCGATCGCGTAGAGCATCTGGAAATCGTCGAAGATCGCCTCGGGGAAGTCGGCGAGGAAGCGGCGGTGAAGCAGCGTGGATTTCACCGCCGTCGCCGCCGAGCGGGGGTAGTGGAAGCCGGTGTGGACCCGCGCCTGGTTGACCCGCGAAGCGCGGTCCATCAGCCGCTCGCCCGCCTCCACGACCAGCACCCGCGCCGAGACCGAGCGCAGGTAGAGGGCAAGGCAGCAGCCGTAGAAGCCGCCGCCGATGATGATGTAATCGTAGCCGGTGGCGCGCGGGCCGGTCATCGGTCCTCCGCTGACGGCGCTGCGCGCACGTCGCGCTCCAGCTCGACATTGAGGTCGAAGGCGACCTGGTGGAACAGGTCGATGCGGTTCACTTCCTCGGGCACGAGGTCGCCCTTGAGGCGCCGCTGCTGCTTGAGCAGGTATTGCAGGCCGAGGCTGAGGCCGAGCGTCGACATCCCCATGAACATGGCGCTCACCGCGAGCATCGCGTTGGTCGTGAGCCAGCCGGGCGCGAGGCGGTCGACCAGCACCAGCGCGCCCACCACCCATGCGGCATAGGCGAGGCCCACAAGCGTGAGGATGGTCGAGGAGATCGACACGAGCGTCAGAACCAGCGGGGTGAGGTGGACGAGCAGCGTCTGGAGCAGCTGCGCGCGGCGCCGCAGACCCATGAAGGCGGTGCGGCCCTCGACATTGCGCCTCGTGGCGAACCAGTCGACGGGCACGCGCGGATCGCGCGGCGGGAAGCGCAGCGCAAGGCGCGGCTCGTCGTGGGCGAGCAGCAGGTTGAGAACCGTGCGCGGCGCGGCGATCGACTGGAAGTCGCTGGGGTCGACATGGAAGCCCGCGATCTTGCCCAGCGCGATGAACGGCCAGGCGAGCAGCCGCTTCACCGGGCGCCTGGCCGAGCGGTAGACCATCGTCACCGCCTCCTCGGCCTCGGCATTGGCGAGAAAGGCGAGCACGTCGAGCTGTGCGAGTTCCTCGATATTGCCGATGATCACGAGGTCCCCGATCGCCTCCTCGGCGGCGATCACCCGGCGGTCGTAGTATTCGACCCCGCGCCGCACGACGAACAGGCGGGAGTTGTCGATGTCGCGGACCACGTCGAGGAAGGCCTCGCGCTGGCGGTCGTCGATGACAAGGATGATCTCGCGGTAACGATAGGCGCGGTCGAGCGTCGCGGCGAGTTCGCGCAAGGCCGCGAAGGTCGCGGGTGCGGCGTGGAGTTCGGACAGGCACACCGAGACGACGAGATCCTCGCGCGGCTTGGCGAACTGGTCCTGATCGGGCTCACGCATCGGACGTCTCGGCTGCTTGCCGTGCCGCGGCGAGGCGAGCCACCGCTGCACGCACGGCGGCAAGGCCTTCAGGCGCGCGGGTCATCTCGATCGACACCGCCCGCGCATAGCCCGCCTCGCGCAGCGCCCGCAGCACCGGCACAAGCGGCGCGGCGGCGGCGGGCGCCGGGGCAAGCTGCGGCTCGCTGACATGCACATGGCCGAGCGCCGCTGCAAGGCCGGGAAGGCGAGCCGCGAGGCCCGCGAAGTCGCCGTTGACGCGGGTCTCGCCGATATCGAGGTGGGCGATCACGGCGGGGTGATCCACCCGCCGCACCAGTGCGAGTGCCTCCGCGAGGGTATTGCAGAAGTTGGTTCCGTAGAGCGCCGGCACCGCCTCCATCCCGATGCGCGTGCCCGCCGCTGCGGCTGCATCGCCGAGCCTGCGGAACATGGCGGCCGCTTCGTCCAGCGCCTGCTCCATTGCCAGCCCATCGGGCACACGGCGCTGCGCGGGCGAGCCGAACACGAGGTGGGGAATGCCGAAGCGCCCGGCGAGCGCGATGGCGCGGAGCATCCCGGCCTCGAAGGCGGCGCGGGCTTCGGGTCCGTCGAACAGCCCCGCACCCTGCACACCGAACAGCAGCGACTGCATCGACACGAGGCCGAGCCCCGTTTCCGCCACCTCGGCGAGTGCCTCGGCGGCGCTGGCGGCATCGGGCGCGAAGGGATCGGCGGCGGCGTGGAAGAACAGGCCTGGCGCGATCTCGAGCCCGGTGAAGCCCGCCTCGGCGAGGATCGCGTAAGCCTCCAGTCGCTCGTCGGGCGACCAGGCGATGTTCGACATTGCGAGCCTCATGCGGCGGCCTTCTGGCTTGCGAAGAATGCCTCCAGCGCATCGAGCGTCGCCGCCGCGCCGAACTGGTAGGGCCCCTCGGCTCCCCACAGCGCGGCGTGGCGGGTGCGCATGTCCTCGCGGTGCAGCTTCGCCGGGGTCTCCGGCATGGCGCGCCCGGTGAGGCGCTCGTGGATCGCCGCCGCGCTCAAGGGTTCGGCCGCAAGGTGGAGGTGGGTCAAGCCCGCACCGAGCGCGATGCCGATATCCTTCCACAGCCGCGCGGTGTCGTAATACTGGTAGGTGGTCGCGGGATTGTGGAACTGCGTTGCCGAGGCACCGCAAGCCGTCACCGCCTCCTCGAGCGCAAGCCGCCGCGGGTCGGCATCGAGTGCCGCGCGGTCGAGGCGCAGCAGCCCGGTCGCGGCGTCGGGCGCATAAAGATCGCGCACCCATGCACCGAGTTGCGAACCGATGTCTTGCGCCACGGCATCGCGCTTCGCCTCGGTGAGGAGCGATGGCATGGGGTTAAGGAGATCGAACAGGAGATTCTTCTTGAGCCCTTCGCCGAACAGTGCGGGGAGGCGGACGATCAGGCTATCGGCGAAGCGCTCCTCGACGAAGGCCTCGAGCGCGCGGCGGTGGCGGCCATAGGCGAGGCTCTCCTGGAAGGCCTGGGTGCCCTCGTCGTCGCCGCCGGCGAAGTCGGCGAGCACCGCGATCGAGGAGATCAGCACGAAGCGTGTCGCACGGACCTTGTCGAGCCGCGCGATCAGCGCGTCGATCTGCGCCCGGTCGCGCTCGGGTGCGCGGTTGGCCTCGACCATCGATCCGGGCGCCGCGGCGCAGACCAGCGTGCCGAAAGCGGCGCCCTCGATCTCGCCGACGTTCCTACTGTTGTAGCAGGCGTCGAAGCTTGTCTGGCGTCGCGGCGCCCCGCCGACGAAGCCGGTGTGGCCGATCAGGCCGAGCGTGCCGCCATGGGCATGGGAAGTGTTCATCGCGACGTGGACCCGGGCCTGCCTTGCTTGCGTGATCGTCTCACGCACGCGAGGTGCGCAGCCCGGAGGGGACCGCGACGCCGGGCATGATCCGATGTGCCGCAGCATAATTCCCATTGTTGTAGACAAGGTTAATTTGCGCGCGCCCGGAACGGCGCAAGACTCCGGCGAAGCGCTCGCATTGCCGCCTCCCAGGTTGGTTACCGTGCGGTTCGGGTGAGGCGAGCGCCTAGGCGGCCCCCGGCGGCGGCACGAGGCCCATCGCTTGCATCAGCGCCGCCTGTCCGAGCATCACCGCCAGCCAGTAGACCATCGCCGCGACCATCCGTCCCCTGCCGATCCCGAGGGCGGCGAAGCTCACCCCCAGCACCGGGACGACGAAACCGATCCAGATCACCACCGCGCTCCCCAGCGCCATCACCCAGGCGCTCGCCTCGCGCGGGGCGAGGATGAGCGCGCCCGCGAGGATCGCGGCGAGCCAGAACTCCGCCAGTGCAATTCCCGCCAATGACCCCCAGCCGGGCCGCGGCAGGCGCAAGGCGGCAAGCCACCCCGCGCCGATCGCGAGCCCCAACAGCGTCGCCACGGCAATCGGCACGATGTTGAGGAGGATGTAGATCACTCCCTGTGCCTCACCCCCAGGGGGTCACGAGATACTTCTCTCCGGTCTTCATCTGGCGGTAGTCGCAGATCGCATCCTTCTCGAGCATCTGCTCGAGGTTGACCCGCGCCTTGTAGTGGCTGGCGAAGGTGGTGGTGAGGTTCGCCTGCACCCGCGCGCGCATCCGGCCCGCGGTCTCGAAGCCGGCGCGCTGAAGGAAGGGCGTCAGCAGCCAGCCGGCGAGGCTCCACTGGAGGCCGTAGGACGGCGTGAGGATGGTCGGCGACAGGTCGAGCCTGCCATAGATGTACATCTTCTTCTGCTGGTTGGAGCCATAGCGCGAGAACTCGCCCATCTGCGAGGCGGCGACCTGCTCCATCGCCTTCAGCACCCCGTCGGAGGCCTGCCCGCCGCCGATCGGATCGAATCCGAGATAGGCACCGGTCTCGGCGATCGCGGCGCGCAGATCGGCCATGTAGGTCGGCGCGGAGGAGTTGACGACATACTCAGCCCCTTGCGACTTGAGCAGTTCCACGTGCTCCTCCTTGCGCACGATGTTCACGAGCTTCATCCCGTCCTCGATGCAGATGCGGTTGAGCATCTGGCCCAGGTTGGAGGCGGCGGCGAGGTGGACGATCGCCGAATGGCCCTCCATCCGCGCGGTCTCGACGAAGCCCAGTGCCGTCATCGGGTTGACGAAGGAGGAGGCGCCGACCTCGCTCGAATGGTCGCCGAGGGGCAGGCACATCATCGCGTCGGCGATCGCGTACTGGCTGAAGGCGTGGCCCGGCACGCAGGCGACCCGCTGGCCCATCAGCGCCTTCGCCATGTCGCTGTCGCCAGTGGCGATGACGGTGCCCGCACCCTCGTTGCCAGCCGGGAGGCGCTGGCCGTGGCGGCCCTTGTTGCCGGTCAGGAACGGCTCGGGCATCGTCGCGACGACCTTGCCGGGCGTGTATTCGGCGGTATCGAAATCGGCCGCGCTGGTGAGGATCGCGAGGTCGGAGGGGTTGATGGGCGCGGCCTCCATCTTGACCAGCACCTGGTTGCCCTTGGGCTCGGGGAACTGGCTTTCCGCAACCTCCAGCGTCAGCTTGCCGTCGGCGGTGAGGGTGGTGAAGAGCTGCTTTCCGGTGGTCATGGCGATCGTCTCCCTTTGTTGCTGTTGCGCCTAGGCATTCCGGTTGCGCTTCGCAACCGTTGGCGTAGGCCCACCCCCCGGCCCCGCCCGCAGGCGGGAGGGGAGGGTCAGCGCCAACC
>JBJTSG010000356.1:0-2824 GCA_046076505.1 Erythrobacter sp.
GGTGGTACGGGGCAGGTCTGGTCCTGCGACAATTGCAGGCAGCATTGGCCTATGTGCCCCGCGCCATCGCTGGTCGCGAGAGCTCGATCGCAAAAGGAAAGGAATATCAGGCTCGCCTGCTCGCAGCACCCGAGCTCGACGAAAAGGCGCTGGCGGACTCGCGCGCCTGGGAAGAGCGCAACCGCGCCGACATTCCGAAGATCGAAGCCGAAGGCCGAGCGCTCGCGGAATTCGTCGCCCGCTTCGAAACCTTCGTTGCGGGCCGCGATCCCTGGTCGGAGATGACTGCGGAAGAGGCCGCTCTGCTCAAGGAGGTGATGGAAACGGCGCGCCGCGACTTCGAACAGCTGTGCCGCTTCAATGTCTCGCTAAGCCCGCGCGATGTGCGCGATGCGACGATCCGGCGCATGATCACCGGCGACCGGAGCGCAGCCGCCGCGATACCCGATGCGGTGCTGGCCCTTCTCAACGAACAATACCGCTTGCCGACGAGTTGGCAGCACCAGATGTTCGGGCTTGGCGGATGCCGACAGACCAACCGCTACGACCACCTGTGCGATCATCTTCTGCTCCAGATCGTCTATGACGACCTGCCCGAATTCCGCTTCGGCGACATGGGGCTGTGGCAATTCTGGATCAGCCCCGAGGCGCTTTCGGCCGGCCAGTGGGACAAGGTCGAGCTGACCTTCGAGTGCAGCTGACCTAGCCTGCGTCGCCCTCCTCCTCGAGGTCGCGCAGCACCTTGGGATCGCGCAGCAGCGCTTCGATCCGGTCGGCCTCGGCGAAGCTCTCGTCATTGCGGAACTTCAGCTTGGGCGCGAACTTGAGGCCCAGGCGCTGAGCGACCTCGCGCTGGAGGAAGGCGGTGTTCTGCCTCAGGGCGTGCACCACCTCGTCGTCACCCGCGCCGAGCAGCGGCTTCACGTAGGCCGTGGCGTGGCGCAGATCCGGGGTCATGCGCACTTCGGTGACGGAGACGTGCGCGGCGCTCACCACGTCGTCGTGCACCTCGCCGCGGGCCAGCAGCTCGGAGAGGATGTGCCGCACCCGCTCGCCCACCTTGAGGACGCGGACCGATTGCTGCTCCGCGGTGAAGGGTTGCTTGGCCATCAGCCTTCCATCCCGGTGCGCTCGGGCGTCGGACGCGGGGTGGGCAGCGCGGTAGAGGTCGAGCGGGCATAGACGGTGCCGTCCTCGGCGAGGAGTTCGCCTTCGAGGAAGATCACGCGCCGTCCGCCCTTCACCACCCGGCCCTTGCCGATGATCGTTGCCCCTTCCGGGATCAAGCGGATGAGGCTCATCGATATCTCGAGATTGAGCGGCGCCATCTCGCCGCCGGTGGCCGCGACATAGGCATAGCCCATCACGTCATCGAGATAGCCCGCAACCAGCCCGCCCTGCACGCCCCCGCGCCAGGTGCAGACCTCGCGCCTGATTGTGAAGCGCATCGTCGCGGTCTGCGTGGCCTCGTCGAAGCTGACGAACTCGGACGCCAGCAGCGCCGTGTGCGGCGACTGCCCGGCATCCTCTGGGTAGTGGGGGTCGTTCAGGCTCATTCGGCTCCCTTACCCCCTCCCGCATACGGGAGGGGCGCGAGACTCGCCAGCTTCCTGGCTAGTCGCAGCGGGGTGGGTTTCCGGCTCGTGCCCACCCCAACCCCTCCCGCAAGCGGGAGGGGAGATTATCACAGCGTCCGCTCACGCTCCTCGACCGAGAAGACTTCGAGCATGTCGCCAGCCTTGATGTCGTTCGTGTCCTCGAGAACCACGCCGCACTCGAGACCCGCGCGGACCTCGTCGACGTCGTCCTTGAAGCGCCTGAGTGAGGCGATCTTGGTAGCCGAGACGATGACGTCCTGACGGGTGAGACGCGCGAACAGACCCTTGCGGATCGCGCCTTCCAGAACCAGCAGACCCGCCGCCTTGTCCTTCTTGCCGGCCGGGAAGACCTGCTTGACTTCGGCACGGCCAACGACCGTCTCGATGCGCTCCGGCCCGAGCTCGCCCGCCATCTCCTTGGCCACGGCTTCGGTGAGGTGGTAGATGACGTCATAGTACATCATCCGCACGTTGTCGCGCTTGACCAGATCACGCGCCTTGGCGTTGGGACGCACGTTGAAGCCGATGATCGGGGCCTTGGAGGCGGCTGCCAGCGTCACGTCGCTCTCGGTGATCGCGCCGACGCCTGCATTCAGGACGCGGACCTTGATCTCGTCGTTCGACAGCGCGTGGAGCGCGTTGACGATCGCTTCGACCGAGCCCTGCACGTCCGCCTTCACCACCACCGGGTATTCGATGACGTTGGAGGCGAGGTTGTTGAACATCGTGTCGAAGTTGGTCGGCGCCAATGCAGTACGCTTCTCGGTCGCCTTCTCCTGGCGGTACTTGGCGACCTCGCGGGCGCGCTGCTCGTTCTCGACCACGGTGAGGTGATCGCCCGCCGAGGGCACGCCGCCGAGACCGAGGACCTCGACCGGCATCGAGGGACCGGCTTCCTTGAGCTGCTGGCCCTTGTCGTCGACGATCGCGCGGACCTTGCCGCTCTGCGTGCCGACCACGAAATTGTCGCCGCGCTTCAGGGTGCCGCGGGTGACGAGCACCGTGGCCACCGGGCCGCGGCCCTTGTCCAGGCGGGCTTCGATCACCAGGCCCTTGGCGGCGGCTGCCGTCGGGGCCGTGAGCTCCAGCACCTCGGCCTGCAGCAGCACCTGCTCGAGCAGGTCGTCCATGCCCTGGCCGGTTTTGGCCGACACGGGCACGAAGGGCGAATCGCCGCCGAAGTCCTCCGGCACCACGCCTTCGGCCACGAGCTCGCTCTTCACGCG
>JBJTSG010000357.1:0-22428 GCA_046076505.1 Erythrobacter sp.
CGGGGATGAACATCACGTCCTCGCCGAGCGGCCAGAGGCGCTGGGTGATGGAATCGATCAGGTCCTGGTGATTGCCGCGCGGAAAATCGGTGCGGCCGATCGAGCCCTGGAACAGCACATCGCCGACGATCGCGAAGCGGCTCGGCGCGTGGAAGAACACCACGTGGCCCGGCGTGTGGCCGGGGCAATGGATCACGTCCAATGTGAGTTCCCCAACCGTTACCGTGTCGCCGTGCTTGAGCCAGCGGGTCGGCGTGAAGCTCTTGGCCACCATCCCCCAGCGCGGGCCGTCGTCGTCCAATTGGTCGATCCAGAAGCGGTCATCCTCGTGCGGGCCTTCGATGGGCAGGCCCAGCTCCTCGGCCAGCATCCCGGTCTGCCCGCAATGGTCCAAGTGCCCGTGGGTGACGAGCAGCTTTTCCAGCGTGACGCCCGCCTTGGCGACACCTGCCTTCAACTTGTCGAGGTCCCCGCCCGGATCGACCAGCGCGCCCTTCATGGTCCTGGTGCACCAGATCAGCGAGCAATTCTGCTGGAGCGGCGTCACCGGAATGATCGCGGCGCGCATCGGCGGCGTGGGTGCGGGGGTGTCGGTCATGGCAGAGGGACTTAAACCCGCCCCCCCTTCCACACAACCCGCCCGATGATTGCGACCTCATCCGCCGCAACCTCGACCGGCGGGTAGGCGAGGTTCTGCGAGAGCAGCGCCACCCGCCCCGGCCCGGCGCTGGCGACGCGCTTGACCATCAGCGTCTCGCCGAGGCGGACCACGTGGATGCCGTCGCGGAACGGGCGGGGTGAGCGGTCGACGAGGATTTCGTCGCCGTCGTTGAGGAGCGGCTCCATCGAGTCGCCCTCCACCCGGATCGCCGAGAGCTCGGCGCGGGCCAGGCCCTGTTCCTCGAGCCAGCGGCGCGAGAAGCGGAAGGTGTCGAAGGCCGCCTCGCCCCCCGGCACCCGTCCCGGCCCCGCCGATGCACCGAGATCGAGGCGCGGCACCTCGACCCATTCGCCCGTCTCGCGCCGACTCGGGGCATTTACATAGGAATTTTCCTGTGCCTCGCGCAGCTCCCCCTCACCCACGCCAAGGAAGCGCGCGAGCGTCGCACGGTCCTGCTCCTCGAGCTTGCGGGGCGATCCCTTGCGGATGAATTGCTGAAGATACGTGGGATTACGCCCCAGCAGCTCGGAAAGGGCGGCCAGGCTCACCCCCCGGTCCTGCGACAGTTTGAGCAGGCGGGCGCGGGGTCCGGCGAGCGGCTCACGGGGGGAAGGAGCGGGCTTGGTCATGCAATGTTCCTACACGAAGGATTTTTCCTAGACAAGTAGGAAATGTAGTGAAACAAAAGAGGAACATCGGGCCGATTCGCCCGGTGATTTCAACCACCTGATCGGCATCAACAGGGACGCAAAACCATGCTGCTACGGACTATCGAAACCTTCCTGCGGACACACGCCATGCCCGCCACCAAGTTCGGGCGCCTCGCCGCCCATGACCCGCGCTTCGTACTCGACCTCAGGATGGGCCGCACCCCGCGCCGCGACACGGAGCTGCGCACCCGCGCGTGGATGCAGGGCTATGCCGACGGCGCCGCCGCCGAGGCAGGTTTCACCAAGGCGGAGGAGATGGCCTGATGCTGCTCACCGAAAGCGCGCGCGATCCCTTCGCCCATGTCCTTGGCCCCTTCGACCAGATCGAGGTAAAGTCCGGCCCCCTCCCCGTCTCCGCCCCCGCCGCACTGCGCCCGCGCCGCAGCCTCGCCGACCGGGTGAGGAGCGGCCTCATGGGGATCACCGGCGGACACGGCACGGTCCTCGCCCACAGCGAGAAAGCCTGGGCCTCGATCACCTTCTCCGGCACGCGCCACGAGGTGGTGCTCGAGTTCTGCGGCGCCGAGGCGGTCGCGCACGGCGAGGACCTGATCGAGCGCCTGCCCGAACACGAGTTCGCCCTCCCCGGCCAGCTCGTCGCCGATGCGACTGTCACCAAGGTCGACCACCGCTTCGGCGCGATGGAGCGGCTCGAGGTTACCGCGGTGTTGCTGCTGCTTGAGGAGGGGTAAGACCAACTTCGTCATTGCGAGGAGCCGAAGGCGACGCGGCAATCCATAATCGGAAGCTGCGCCTGCCGCCGCCTCAGTCCATGGATTGCTTCGCCTGCGGCTCGCAATGACGTATCCAGCTCAGGTCCGCCGCACCACCATGTTCCGGATCTCGCTCATGTCCTCCATGGCGAAGCGGATGCCCTCGCGGCCCAGCCCTGAATCCTTCACGCCGCCGTAGGGCATGTTGTCGACCCGGTAGGAGGGCACGTCGTTGATGACGACACCGCCGACCTCGAGCCGGTCCCAGGCGTCGAACATCTTGAACAGGTCGCGGGTGAAGATCCCGGCTTGCAGGCCGAACTTCGAGTTGTTCACCTCCTCGAGCGCCTCGTCGAAGTGGGTGAACTTCTGGAGGATCGCCAGAGGCCCGAAGGCTTCCTCGTTCTTGGCCTTGGCATTGTCCGGCACGCCTTCGAGCAGCGTCGCCTCGAGCATGTTGCCCCGCGTCAGCGTGCCGCCGCACAGCAGGGTCGCGCCCGCTTCCACCGCCTCGTCGATCCAGCCCTTCAGACGCTTGGCCTCCCCGTCCGAGATCATCGGGCCGATGAAGGTCGCGCGGTCCTTGGGATCGCCCGCGGCGAGGGTCTTCGTCCGCTCGACCAGCATCGCCTTGAACTTGTCGTAGACCTCGGCGTGGATGAGGATGCGCTGCACCCCGATGCAGGATTGGCCCGACTGGTAGAAGGCGCCGAATATCACCCGCTCGAGCGCGTCGACAAGGTCCGCGTCGCGGTCGATGATCACCGCCGCGTTGCCCCCGAGTTCGAGCACGACCTTCTTCTTGCCCGCCTTGGCTTTCAGGTCCCAGCCCACCGCCGGCGAGCCGGTGAAGGAGAGCAGCTTCAGCCGCTCGTCCTCGGTGAACATATCCGCCCCCTCGCGGTGCGCGGGCAAGATGCTGAAGGCGCCTTCAGGGAGGATGTCGCATTCGGCGATCACCTCGCCCATGATGATCGCGCCGAGCGGCGTCCGGCTCGCGGGCTTCATCACGAAGGGGCACCCGACTGCGATGGCCGGCGCTATCTTGTGCGCGGCGAGGTTCAAGGGAAAGTTGAAGGGGCTGATGAAGCTGCACGGCCCGATGGGCACGCGCTTCCACATGCCCATGTAGCCTTTGGCGCGCGCCGAGATGTCGAGCGGCTGGACCTCACCGTAGTTCCTGACCGCCTCCTCGGCGGCGATGCGGAAGGTGTCGATGAGGCGGCTGACCTCGCCCTCTGAGTCCTTGATGGGCTTTCCCGCCTCGACGCACAGGGCATAGGCGAGCTCTTCCGAGCGTTCCTTGAACCTCCGGACGCAGTGCATCAGCACGTCCTGCTTCTCGTAGGAGGCAAGCCGCGCCATCGGCTCAGCCGCGCGCACCGCCCCGGCAATCCCCTCCTCGATGATGTCGGGCGTCGCCATCGCCGTGCGGAAGGCGACCTCGCCGGTGTACTTGTCGGTGACCTCGAGATCGGTGTTGGGCTGGACGGGCTTGTTGTTGAGGTAGAGGGGGTAGACGGATTTGAGCTTCATCGCGCGTCCTTCCCCCCTCCCGCTTGCGGGAGGGGCCGGGGGTGGGAAAGCAAGGGCAGCGCGTGACCGCGCCCACCCCTAACCCCTCCCGCAAGCGGGAGGGGAACGAAGTTACAACTCCGCGCTCAGCCGCTTGATGTCGCGGTTCAGGATCTGGTCGTTCTCGGAGTAGTCAACCGGGCAATCGATCAGATGCACCCCCGGCGTGGCGAGACAGTGCTGGAGGAGGTCGGCGAGGTGCTCGGCCGAGGTCACCCGGTGTCCGGTCGCCCCGTAGCTCTGTGCATACTGGACGAAATCGGGGTTGCCGTAGGTGAGGCCGAAATCGGCAAAGCCCATGTTCGCCTGCTTCCAGCGGATCATCCCGTAGGCATCGTCGCGCAGGATCACGATGGTGAGGTTGAGGCCGAGGCGCACCGCGGTCTCCATCTCCTGGCTGTTCATCATGAACCCGCCATCGCCGCAGATCGCCATCACCTTGCGGTGCGGATAGAGGATCGCGCTCATCATCGCAGAGGGGAGCCCCGCCCCCATTGTCGCCAGCGCGTTGTCGAGCAGCACGGTGTTGGGAAGATAGGCGGTGTAGCCGCGCGCGAACCAGATCTTGTAGACCCCGTTGTCGAGGCAGATGATTCCGTCCTCGGGCATGGCTCCGCGCACTTGTCTGACCAGATGCGGCGGGAAGATCGGGAAGCGGGTGTCGGCGGCGAGGCGCTCGGTGTGGGCGACCTCGGCGGCGCGATATTCGAGCATCCGGCGGAAGTCCCACCGGCCCTGCGGCACGATGTCCTCCTTGATCTGGTAGATCGCGTTGGCGATGTCGCCGATCACCTCGATGTGCGGGAAGTAGACCGGGTCGACCTCGGCGGTCTTGGTCGAGACGTGGATGACCTTGGGCCCGCTGTCCGACCCGACCGTCCCCTCGCAGTCGTTCTTCATGAAGAAGGGCGGCTTCTCGATCACGTCGTGGCCGATGTTGACGATGCAGTCCGCATCTCCGATCGCGCGGTGGACGAAATCGCCCGCCGAGAGCGCCGCGCAGCCGAGAAACAGCGGGTGGCGCTCGTCGATCACGCCCTTGCCCATCTGGGTGGTGAGGAAGGGAATGCCCGTCTTGTCGACGAACTGGCGCAGCATCCGGCCGGTCATCTTGCGGTTCGCGCCCGCGCCGATGACGAGGATCGGGGCGCGCGCGTTCTCGATCGCGAGCACCGCCTGGCGCACGGCCTTTTCCTCAGCGGAAGGCCGGCGGGCGAGACTTGCGGCGAGCGGCCGGCTGGCGGTGTGCTCCTCGGCGATGTCCTCGGGGAACTCGAGGTGGACGGCGCCCGGCTTCTCCTCCTCGGCAAGGCGGATCGCCTCGCGCACGCGGCTCGGGATGTTGTCGGCGCTGGCGAGCTGGTGGGCGTATTTGGTGATCGGGCTCATCATCGCCACCACATCGAGAATCTGGAAGCGGCCCTGCTTCGACTTCTTGATCGGCTTCTGCCCGGTAATCGCCAGCGTCGGCATCCCGCCCAGCTGCGAATAGGCGACCGCGGTCACCATGTTGGTCGCGCCCGGGCCGAGCGTCGCCAGGAACACCCCGGTCTTGCCGGTGTGGCGCCCATAGGTCGCGGCCATGAAGCCCGCTCCCTGTTCGTGGCGGGTGAGGATCAGCTTGATCTTCGTGGAGCGCGAGAGGCTGTCGAGGAAGTCGAGGTTCTCCTCGCCCGGCACCCCGAAGATGTACTCCACGCCTTCGGCCTCGAGGCATTCGATGAACAGGTCCGATGCCTTCTTGGTCTCGCTCATGCCGACAATTCCCCCTCGCGCGCGGCCCGGTCAAGGCCGCAACCCGCCCGGGAGTATTGCAGAAAAGCGCAGCCGCGCAACCGGCCGTTCAGTAGCCCAGCGTGGGATCGAAGATCGGGGCGAGCGGCTCGCCCTTCAGATACCTGTCGAGGTTCTCGAGGAAGCGGTCGGTTGAGCGGAGGAACATCTTGTCCTGCGCGCGCCCCGACAGGTGCATCGAGATGTGAGCGTTGGGGAGGGTCCAGAGGATGTCTTCAGCGGGCAGCGGCTCGGGCGTGGTCACGTCGACGAAGGCACCCGCGATCGCCTTCTTCTGCAAGGCTTCGACGAGCGCCGGCTGGTCGATCACGGCGCCGCGCGCGATGTTGACGATCACGGCATCGGATTTCATCGCGGCGAGCTCCGCGCCCCCGATCATCCCGTCGGTCTCGGGGGTGGCGGGGACGGCGAGGATCACCCAATCGAATTCGCCGAGCCGCGCGCGCCATTCGTCGGGGCCAAGCGTACCCTCGCCGCCCGAGCGCCGCACCACGGTGACATCGACATCGAAGGCCGCGAGCCGCGGCTGGATCAGCTTGCCGATCGCGCCGTAGCCGAGCAGCAGCGCCTTCGAACCCGCCAGCTCGCGCTTGCCGGGGCTGTCCATCAGCCATTCGTGCCGGTCCTGCGCGCGCACCACCTCGCGGTAGCCCTTGGCGATGGTGAGCATCCCCATCACCACGTATTCGGCGATGGTGATGGCGTTGATCCCGGCGCCGTTGGTCACGGTGATCCCGCGGCTGGTCAGCACGTCCATCGGCAGGAAGTCGAGTCCGGCATAGATCGAATTCAGCCACTTGAGCTTCTTCGCCGCGACCAGGGTAGCTGCCATCGCCTGCTTGTCGTTCATGTCGAACCAGCCGATCTCGGCCTCGGCGACGGCAGTGAGGGCCTCCTCGGCGGACATGAACCAGCGCACGTCGAGGCCTTGCGGAAGGCGCGGTTCGAGCATGGGGCGGATGAGGCCGGAGATCGCGAGAGTGGTCATGGCGCCAGCGTTACTGCCGGAAGGCGAGCCATGCCACCCCTGCCAAAGCTGGCAGGCCCGCCAAGTCCACAAGCGCGATGCGCCGCAATGGCGGCGGCGATCCGGCCTGCCAGTAGAGCACGAGGAAGCTCGCCATGCTGATGCCGACGACAAGCACCGCGAGCCTGCGGCCATCGGGCACGAAGGCAGCGTAGAGACAGGCGCCGAAGACGGCGAGGAACAGCCCCGCCCGGTGCTGCATGAGGAGGAATAGCGGGCTCTCCGGCTGGACCCCGTAGAGCGCGGTCAATGTCGCCGGGCGGAAGAACGCGAGCGCAGGAGTCGCGTGGATCGCGGCGAGCACCAGCCAGGGGATAAGTTGCAACATGCAACTTGTTTAGCGGACCTCGAAGCGCAGTCCACATTTGCCATTGCGAGGAGCCTATGGCGACGCGGGATTCCATGGACCGACGCTGCGCCAAGACGACAAATCAGTTCATGGATTGCTTCGCCTGCGGCTCGCAATGACGAGAAATGGGGTTGATCACAGCTTCCACTCCCAGCCGAGCGGATCGCCGTCCATCACCTCGACGCCCTGTGCGGCAAGCTCGTCGCGGACCCGATCGGAGGTCGCGAAGTCCTTGGCGGTGCGCGCTTCCCTGCGACGGGCGAGCGCGGCTTCGATCTCGGCCTCGGTGATGGTCGCATCCTTCGGCCGGATCCGCAGATCGGCGCGGGTGAGGCTGAACAGGTCCAACCCGAGCACCGCGTCCATCGCTGCCGCCGAATTCGCTTTCAACTCGGGATCGACCTTTTTGGTCGCCAGAACGTCGTCGAGCGCGGTGAGTGCGATGGCGGTGTTGAGGTCGTCCGCCATGGCGGCATCGAACTTGTCGAGCGCGGGCTGCAACTTGCCCCAGTCGTCACCCAGGCGCAGGCCGGGGCCCAGAGCAGCTGGATCCCGGCCTTCGCCGGGAAGACGGGCCTTGAGGCTTTCGACCGCCATCACCATCCGCTTGAGACGCGTCAGAGCCGCGCCGAGGCCCTCCCAGCTGAACTCCAGCTCGCTGCGGTAATGCGCAGCCAAGCACATCAGCCGGTAGGCGAGCGGGTGGTAGCCCTTGTCGATCAGCAATTGCAGCCGCAGGAATTCGCCCGAGGACTTGCTCATCTTCCCCGAGCGTTCGACGAGGAAGTTGTTGTGAATCCAGATCTTCGCGCCCGAATTCCTCGGGTCGTCCAATCCATTGGTGCAGCAGAACGCCTGATTCTGCGCGATCTCGTTGGGGTGGTGAATCTCGCGGTGGTCGATCCCGCCGGTATGGATGTCGAAGGGGAAGCCGAGCACCTCGCCCGACATCACCGAGCATTCGAGGTGCCAGCCCGGAGCGCCCTTGCCCCACGGGGAGTCCCACTCCATCTGCCGCGTCTCGCCCGGCGGGGTCTTGCGCCAGATCGCGAAGTCGGCTGCGTTGCGCTTGCCTTCGACGGCTTCGATGCGGCCCTCGCCTTCTTCGGTGTTCGCGCGCGCCAGCCGGCCGTAGTCGGCAACGGTCGAGACGTCGAAGTATAGGCCGCTCTCCAGCTCGTAGCAGTGCTTCTCCGCGATGCCCTTGGCGAAGTCGATCATCTGCGGGACGTAGTCGGTCGCGATCGTCCACTGCGCCGGCTGGCGGATGTTGAGCGCGCGCACGTCGACCCAATAGGCCTGCTTGTAATGCTCCGCGATGTCCCAGATCGACTGCGCCTTCTCGGCCGCCATCTTCTCCATCTTGTCCTCGCCCGCGTCGGCATCGTCGGTGAGGTGGCCCACGTCGGTGATGTTGATGACGTGGGTGAGCTTGAAACCCTTCCACGAGAGCGTCCGCCCCAGCACGTCGGCAAAGACATAGGCGCGCATGTTGCCGATGTGGGGGTAGTTGTAGACCGTCGGCCCGCAGGAGTAGACGCGCGCTTCCCCTGCGTGGACGGGCTCGAACACCTCGGTCTGCCGGGTGAGCGAGTTGAACAGCTTGAGCGGCGTATCGGTCATGCTCGCGCTTTGGCCAGCGGCAGTCACAACGTCAATTCCCTCGTCATCGCGAGCCGCAGGCGAAGCATTGACGAGGAAGGTCAGAACCCGATGAACTTCACCTGCTGATCGAGCGGCACGCGCTCGCGCTCGAAATTGTTCACCGGCGCGTCCGGGTCGCGGTAGCCGATCGCCATGCCGCAGAAGAACATGTAGCGTTCGTGATCGAGCCCGAGGAAGTCGCGGATCACGTTGGCGTAGAGCGCCATGTATTCCTGGAAGCAGCTATCAAGCCCCTCCTCGCGCAGCAGCAGGGCGACGGTCTGGAGCCACATGCCGGTGTCCGACCATTGCGGCTCCTTCATGAGGCGCGGAAAGTAGACGAACATGACCGCAGGCGCATCGAAGCTGGTGGCATTGCGCATCATCGCCGCCATGCGTCCGGCGCCATCCTCGCGCGCGATCCCCATCGCGCCGAACATGCCCGCCGAAATACCGTTGAGGCGCTGCTTGTAGGCATCCTCGGTCCCCGGAGCGGTCCAGTCGTATTCGGCGGCTTGCGGCGGAGTGGTGGTGATCTTCGCCTGAAGATCCTTGAGCGGCTGGCCGGTGACAATCGCCGCTTCCCACGGCTGGAAGTTGCACCCCGAGGCCGCCCAGCGCGCCCTGTCCATCACCCGGGTGATGACGTCGAGCGACACAGGCTTGTCGAGAAAGGCGCGGATCGAGCGGCGGGTGGTAACGGCTTCGGTGACGTTCATTGTGGTTCCCCGGAGGCACGCGCGAAGGGCGCAGTCAGTGGATGAGGTGCCTCAATGCGTCAATTCAGTTGCGATTTGCAACCCCTCAAAATGGCGCGGCCCATGACTAGCGCCGTCCCTTGCCGCTGCCCTTTTCGTCCTCGAACAGTTCGGCGAGCTGTTCCATGATCGTGCCGCCCAATTGCTCCACATCCATGATCGTCACCGCGCGGCGATAATAGCGCGTCACATCGTGCCCGATGCCGATGGCGACGAGCTGCACGGGCGAGACCTTCTCGATCCACTCGATCACGCTGCGAAGGTGCGCTTCCAGATACCCGGCGGAGTTCACCGACAGGGTCGAATCGTCGACCGGCGCGCCGTCGGAGATCACCATCAGGATGCGGCGCTCCTCGGGACGGTAGAGCAGGCGGGAGTGCGCCCAGATCAGCGCCTCGCCGTCGATGTTCTCCTTGAGCAGCCCCTCGCGCATCATCAGCCCGAGATTGCGGCGCGCGCGGCGCCAGGGCTCGTCGGCCTGCTTGTAGATGATGTGGCGAAGATCGTTGAGGCGGCCAGGGTTTGGCGGCTTGCCATCGGCGAGCCAGGCTTCGCGTGACTGCCCGCCCTTCCACGCACGGGTGGTGAAGCCGAGGATCTCGGTCTTGACCCCGCAGCGTTCGAGCGTGCGCGCGAGAATATCGGCGCTGATCGCGGCGATGCTGATAGGCCGCCCGCGCATCGAGCCCGAATTGTCGATCAGCAGGGTGACGATCGTGTCCTTGAACTCGACGTCGCGCTCGACCTTGTAGGACAGCGCGGTGCCGGGCGAGACGATCACGCGGCTGAGGCGCGCGGCGTCGAGGACGCCCTCCTCCTGGTCGAAGTCCCAGCTCCTGTTCTGCTGCGCCATCAGCCGGCGCTGCAAGCGGTTGGCGAGGCGCGTCACCACGCCCTGAAGGCCGGTCAGCTGGCTGTCGAGATAGGCGCGCAGCCGGTCCAGTTCCTCCGCATCGCACAGGTCGGGCGCGGCGACCTCCTCGTCGAAACGGGTGGTGAAGGCCTTGTAGTCGACGCTCGCGGGCACCTCGGCCTGCGGGCGGTTGGGACGGACGGGGGCGTTGGCGGCGTCGGCATCGTCGCCGGGATCGCCTTCGGACATCTCGCTGTCGGTCTCGGTGTCGGAGGACTGCTCGCCCTCGCCGTCGCCTTCCGCCATGTCGCCCGCCATCTCGGCCGATTGCGGATCGCCCTCGCCCTGGCTGTCGTCCTCGCCCTCGCTATCGTCGGGGGCATCCTCGTCGTCGGGTTCGTCGCTGTCGGTCTCGTCGGGGGCCTCGGTCGGGCGGGTGAGGTCGAGCTCGCGCAGCATGTCGAGCGCGAGCTTCTGGAACAGCTCCTGGTCGGCGATGCTGTCGGCGAGCCCGGCAAAGTCGCCGCCGACCTTCTCCTCGAGGAAGTCGCGCACCAGTTCGATCCCGCCGAGCGCGCGCTCGGGCACCGGCTCGCCGGTCAGCGCCTCGCGCACCAGCAGCGCGAGCGCGGTCTGCAAGGGCACCTCGGCCGAGTTCTGTGCGCGCACGATCTTGTCGCCGGCGGTGCGCAGCTCGGTGGCCGCGTCAAGGTTGGCGCGAATGCCGCCGAAGCGGTTGGCGCCCAGGGCCTCGTAGCGGACCTGCTCGATCGCGTCGTAGCAGGCACGCGCGATCGGCTCCGGCGGTGCCGAGCGGGCGTGCAAGGCGGCGTCGTGGTGGCGCAGCTTGAGCGCGAAGCTGTCGGCAAAGCCCCGCGCCTCGCGCACCTGGTCGGCCGGCAGGTCGCGCCCCGGCAACGGAACACGGAAGCGGTTGCCCGCCGCGCCCGGCACGTCCGCGCTCCACGCGACCTCGACCTCATTGTCGCGCGCGATCGCCCGCGACGCGCCGGTCAACGCCTGCTTGAATCGGTCGAGAGGGGACTGGTCGGCCATCGCGCTTACAGGATCGACTGCCCCGTCTTGGCCCAATCGGCCATGAAGCCTTCGATCCCCTTGTCGGTGAGGACGTGCTTGAAGAGGTCGTGGATCACCTTGGGCGGCGCGGTCATCACGTCGGCGCCGATCTTGGCGGCTTGGAGCACGTGGGTGGTGTGGCGCACGCTGGCGACGAGGATCTCGGTCGCGAAGTCGTAATTGTCGTAGATGAGGCGGATGTCCTCGATCAACTCCATGCCGTCGAAGCCGTTGTCGTCGTGCCGGCCGACGAAGGACGAGATGAAGGTCGCCCCGGCCTTCGCCGCGAGCAGCGCCTGGTTGGCCGAGAAGCACAGGGTGACGTTGACCATCGTGCCCTCGGACGAGAGCGCCTTGCAGGTCTTGAGGCCATCGACCGTCAGCGGCACCTTGATGCACACATTGTCGGCGATCTTCCTGAGGACTTCGGCCTCCTTCATCATCGTCGCGTGATCGAGCGCGACCACCTCGGCGCTGACCGGGCCATCGACGATCCCGCAAATCTCCCTGGTCACTTCCTTGAAGTCGCGGCCCGACTTGGCGATCAGCGAGGGGTTGGTGGTCACCCCGTCGAGGAGGCCGGTGGCGGCGAGGTCGCGGATCGCATCGATCTCGGCGGTGTCGACGAAGAATTTCATAGGTTCACTCCAGTATTTCTGCGATTGGCGGTCGACACATCCGCAGCCAAGGTAAAGGCATGACCGTCTCGATCGCGCGCGTTGCGACGCTGCTTGCCTCCCTCGCGGCGGCTTGGCAACCATCCAAAGCATGGGCAGCCGAGGAAGACACGCAATTCTGGCTGCTGGGGTTCGTGCGGGGCAAGCTCGACAAGGATGTGTTCCTCGTCGTCGACACTTCTCTGCGTTTGCGCGAGCAGCAGATCGGGCCGGACCAGCAGACGATCCGGGTAACGGTCGAGAAGGGCTTCGAGGACAACCGCGTGCGGCTCGGCGGGGGCTTCGCAGTGTTCGAAACCAGCGGACAGACCGAGCTGCGGCCTCACCACCAGTTGCGCTACGTGCATGGTGGCTGGGACGTGCGCACTCGTTTCGAGCAGCGCTTCTTCCCCGGCGCTGACCGCACCGAATTGCGGCTGCGCCAACGGGTGCAGTACGAGGAGCACGTTGCGGACGGCGTGACACTGGTCGGTTCGGCCGAGTGGTTCGGGATACTCCAAGATCGCAGCACCGCGCGCTCGGCGCGGACCGAGCAGGTGCGCTTCATCCTTGCCGCCGCCATCGACGTTGGCGGCGGCTTCGAGGTGCAACCCGGCTACCTGCTGTGGTATGCGCCGCGCGCCGGACGCGAGGACGGCATCAGCCACGTGCCGCAACTGGCGATCAATTACCGCTTCTGATTCTGCCCATCGGGCCTCAGATCACCTGCGATGCGCCGAACACTGCGATGATCGCCGGATCGCGGGTGCGGGCCGGATCGGCGCGGATCGCGGCTTCCTCGCGCCCGATCTCGCCCCACACCGCATCGTCGACCGCACGCCCGAGGCGCGTGGCGATGCCCGGCACGTCGACCCCGGTGAGCGCGCTCAGCGCCTGGCCGAGCAACGGATCGCGGCTGACCCGGATCGCCTCGCCCAGTTCGGGCACCACCGCATCGATCAGCGCCGGGCCGACTTCCTGCCGCAGAAAAGCGCTCGCCGCCGTCGGCCCGCCGCGCACGAGCGCGACCGCGTTCCTGATGCCGATCACCCGCACCGCATCGGTCACCACCGGCGCGGCGCGGTAGCTCGCGTCGATCGCGAAGCGGGCGAAGCGCTCCTCGAGCCGCTGCTTGAACAGCGCCGAGGTGAGGATGCGCGACAGGGCATCGCCGCGCGTTCCGAGCATGGCGCCGAGGCCGATGCGGGCGACCTGTTCGTCCCAGTAGCCGCCGGGCGCGGTGAGGCGGGCGAAGGCATTCTCGGTCGCGAGCATGAGCATCCGGCGCACCGCCTCCTCGAGGCTGAAGGTGCCGCCGTAGTTGGCGCAAGCCGGCAGCAGCAGGAATGCGCTCGCTCCGGCGGCGCCCGCGAGCAGGCTGCGACGGGTCGCGGGGCGGGTGACAATTGTGGTCATGGACATCCCTTCCAATCTTGCCGTCCCACCATGCGGCTCTCCATATAACTGCGCGATGAACCGCGTGCGCCTCCTTGTCCTCAACGCAGCTTTGGGTGCGCTCGACTACCGGCTGCCGGAGGGGGTCGAGGCGCCGCCGGGGAGCGTGGTGGTCGCACCGCTGGGCCCGCGCCAGGTGATGGGGATCGTCTGGGACGAAGGCCGGCTGCCGGGGAACGAAATCGCCTTTGAGCGCCTGCGCCCGATTGCGCAGGTGGTGCCGGTGCCGCCGCTCCCGGAGCCGCTGCGGCGCCTGATCGAATGGACCGCCGACTATTATTGCGCGCCGCTCGCGAGCGTCGCGCGCATGGCGCTGGCAAGCGGCGGCGCGCTCGGCGGGCCGGCGACGATGACCGAATACCGGCTGACGGGCGCCGAGACGAACGGACGGCTGACGGCGCAGCGCAAGACCGCGCTGGAGAAGCTCGCGGGCGAGCAGGGCACGATGCGCGAACTCGCCGTCCGCGCGGGCGTGTCCGAGGGTGTGCTGCGCGGCATGGCGGGGGCGGGGTTGATCGAGCCGGTCACCGTCAACATCGACCGCCCTTATCCCGCTCCCGATCCCGACCACGCCCCACCCGCCCTGTCGGAGGCGCAGCGCGCCGTCGCCGACCGGCTGGTGGAAGCCGTCAGGGCGCGCGCCTTCGCGCCCTTCCTCCTCGACGGGGTAACGGGATCGGGCAAGACCGAGACCTACTTCGAGCCCGTCGCCGAGGCGATCCGGGGGGGCAAGCAGGTGCTGGTGCTGCTCCCCGAGATCGCGCTCACCGAGAACTTCCTCGCGCGGTTCGAGGCGCGGTTCGGGGCGAAGCCGGTGCTGTGGCACTCGTCATTGAAATCGACCGAGCGCCGCCGCGCGTGGCGCGCTGTCGCCGAGGGCTCGGCGCAGGTGGTGGTCGGCGCGCGCTCGGCGCTGTTCCTGCCCTATGCGCGGCTCGGCCTGATCGTCGTCGACGAGGCGCACGAGATCAGCTTCAAGCAGGACGACGGGGTGCGCTACAACGCCCGCGACGTGGCGGTGATGCGCGCCCGCTTCGAGGGCCTGCCGGTGGTGCTGGCAAGCGCCACGCCGGCGCTGGAAAGCCTGCACATGGCGGAGATCGGGGTCTACGAGAAGCTCGATCTCCCCAGCCGCTTCGGCGGCGCGACGCTGCCCCTGGTGCGGCTCGTCGATCTCACGCAGGAGAAACCGGGCAGCCAGCGCTGGCTTGCCGGGCCGCTGGTCGAGGGCTTGCGCGACCGGCTGGAGAAGGGCGAGCAATCGCTCCTGTTCCTCAACCGCCGCGGCTACGCGCCGCTGACGCTTTGCAGAAATTGCGGGCACCGCTTCAAATGCCCCTCGTGCAGCGCCTGGCTGGTCGAGCACCGCCTCTCCGCGCGCCTCGCGTGCCACCATTGCGGCTTCGAGACGCGGGTGCCCGAAGTCTGCCCCGAATGCGGCGAGAGCGACTGCCTCGTCGCCTGCGGCCCAGGCGTGGAGCGGATCGCGGCGGAAGTCGCCGACCTCTTCCCCGGCGCACGCACGGCGGTGGCCACGAGCGACACGCTCAACACCCCCGACCGCGCGGCGGAATTCATCGCCATGGCCGAAGGCAAGGCGATCGACATCATCATCGGTACGCAGCTCGTCACCAAGGGCTTCCACTTCCCCGAATTGACGCTGGTGGGGGTGGTCGATGCCGATCTCGGCCTCGAAGGCGGAGACCTGCGCGCGGGCGAGCGCACCTTCTCGCAGATCGCGCAGGTGGCAGGCCGCGCCGGACGTGGCGCGAAGCCGGGCGAAGTGCTGATCCAGACGCGCCACCCCGACGCCCCCGTCATCGCCGCACTCGCGAACGGCGACCGCGACGCCTTCTACGAAGCCGAAACCCAAGGCCGCCGCGATGCGGGCGCTCCCCCCTTCGGCCGCTGGGCGGCGATCATCCTCTCCTCGGCGGACGAGAAGGAAGCGCGCGAGGCGGCGGTGCGCCTCGGCGATGTGCGCCCGCGCCTTGCCGACGTCCAGATCCTAGGCCCCGCCCCCGCCCCGCTGGCGCTGCTGCGGGGCCGATACCGCTACCGCTTCCTCGTCAACGCGCGGCGCAACGCCAACGTGCAGGCGGTGCTGCGCGACTGGATCGGCGCCGTCCCGTTCGCGCCCGGCGTGCGGGTAGGCGTTGATATCGACCCTTACAGCTTCGTCTGACGCAACCGAACGGGGGGCCCGCGCGTACCCTCCCCATGACCCGCCCCATTCTCGTCCCCGTCCTCGGCGACCAGCTCTCGCGCAATCTCTCCAGCCTCGAGGGCCTCACCCCCGACGAGACCGTCATCCTGATGATGGAGGTGTGGGACGAGGCGACCTACGTGAAGCACCACAAGCAGAAGATCGTCCTGATCTTCTCCGCGATGCGTCACTTCGCGCAAGAGCTGCGCGCAGAAGGCTGGCAGGTCGACTACGTCACCTTGGACGATGCCCAAAATACAGGCAGCTTCACCGGCGAGGTCGCGCGCGCCGTCGAACGCCATGGCCCGTCCGAGATTCGCGTCACCGAAAGCGGCGAGTGGCGGGTGCAGGCGGCGATGGCCGAATGGGAGCTGATGTTCCCCTGCCCCGTCTCGATCCTTCCCGACACCCGCTTCATCGCCACCCACGCCGACTTCCGCCGCTTCGCCGACGGGCGCCAGCACCTGACGATGGAATTCTTCTACCGCGAGATGCGCCGCAAGACCGGGCTGCTCATGGACGGCGACAAGCCGGTGGGCGGCATCTGGAACCTCGACGCCGAGAACCGTCAGCCGCCCAAGCAGGGCCTCAAGGCGCCCCCCGCCCCCAAGTTCCCGCCCGACACGATCACACAGGAGGTGATCGCGCTGGTCGGCGCGCGCTTCGCCGGGCACTTCGGCGATCTCGAGCCCTTCGGCTGGCCGGTCACCCGCGCGCAGGCCCTGGAGGCGGCCGAGGCCTTCTTCGCGCGCCGCCTCGAACTCTTCGGCCCCTACCAGGACGCGATGCTGGCGGGCGAGGACGACCTCTACCACTCGATGCTCTCGACGAGCATGAACTGCGGGCTGCTCGATCCGATGGAGCTGTGCCGCACCGCCGAGGCTGCCTATTTTTCAGGCAAGGCCCCGCTCAACTCCGTGGAAGGCTTCATCCGCCAGATCATCGGTTGGCGCGAATATGTGCGCGGCTTCTACTGGTACTCCATGCCCGGCCTCGCCGAGGCCAACGCACTCGCCGCCACCCGCCCCCTGCCCGAATTCTTCTGGACCGGCGCGACCGACATGGCCTGCATCGCCGATTGCATCCGCACCACCCGCGAGGATGCGCACGCGCACCACATCCAGCGGCTGATGGTGCTCGGCAATTTCTGCCTGATCGCCGGGATCGACCCGCAGCAGGTCGCCGACTGGTACCTCGTCGTCTATGCCGATGCCTATGAATGGGTCGAGCTGCCCAATGTCGCGGGCATGATCCTCTATGCCGACGGCGGGAGGCTCGCGACCAAGCCCTATGCGGCGTCGGGCAATTACATCAACAAGATGTCGAACTACTGCGGCCGGTGCCGCTACAAGGTCACGCAAAAGACCGGCCCCGACGCCTGCCCCTTCAACCCGCTCTACTGGCACTTCATGGACGCGAACCGCGCCCGGCTCGAAAGCAACCACCGCATCGGACGCATCTATGCGACGTGGGACAAGATGGGCGAGGCGAAGCAGGCCGAGTATCTCGAAAGCGCCGAGGCCTTTCTCGCCAGCCTCATGCCTGCCAGCCGGGCGTGGTCGCGCTACGACGCCTGACGCCGCCGCACCCACCAGGGCGCCATCACCTCGCCCTTGGCGGCCGCGCGCCACACCAGCCACACCCCGAAGCCGCCCGCCAGCACGAGCGCGATCACCGAGGCCTCGAGCCCGAAGGCCCCGCCCGAGATCAGCTCGTTGCCGGTCAGCCGCGCATCGACCAGCCCATCGACATCATTGCCCGAAACCGGCACGTCCCACACCAGCCCCTGCGTGACGTTCCAGCCGAAGTGAATGCCGATCGGCAGCCACAGCGAGCGCGTGAGCATATAGGCCCCGCCGAGCATCAGCCCCGCCTCGACCGCGATCGTGAAGGAGGAGAACAGGCTCGCATTGTCATTGCCGATATGGGCAAGACCGAACAGTGCCGAGGTGACGAACAGCGCCGCCCAGCTGCCGGCGAATTCCTCGATCCAGCGGAACAGGATGCCGCGGAACAAGAGCTCTTCCATGAAACCGGCGTTGAACCCGGCGAAGAACAGCACCGGCACCCATTCCTTGAGCGTGCCCCAGCCGACGATGAAATAGGCCCCCAGCACCGCCGCGATCCCGACGATGGTGCTGAACAGCACGAAGGCCGTGGCCGTGCCGGTGACGAGCCCGCGCGCAGCCCCCGCCAGCGGCAGATCGTCATGCTTGCGCTCTCCCAGCCGCCGCATCAGCAATTTCTGCACCAGCACCAGCAGCCCGATGGTGAGCGTCACCTGCAAGGGTGCCAGCAGCTGGCGGTCGAGGAAGGGTGCCAGCGCCTCGCTCGTGATGCCCGCAGCCGCGATCGCCGCGACCGCCGCCGCCAGCGCCACCAGCATGGCAACTAGCGGGAAGTTCCAGATGCGCTTCCACAGCGGGAGCGCGTGCGCGGACGCGGGAATGGTGTCGGTGGTCGTGGCTGCGGTATCCATGATCGGCGACTCCCCCTCACGTTGAAAGCAAAAGATGGCGCAGCGCCGCCAGCTTGGCTAGGCCTGCCGCGACACAACCGACGGGAGCGACACGCACCATGCTGACCATCAACCACCTGCGCCTCTCGCAATCCGAGCGCGTCGTCTGGCTCGCCGAGGAGCTGGGGCTGGATTACGATCTCAAGCTCTACACCCGCCGCACCGACAACCGCCTTGCGCCCGACGAATACAAGGCGCTGCACCCGATGGGCATCGCGCCGGTCATCACCGACGGCGACCTGGTGCTGGGCGAAAGCGGCGCGATCATCGACTATATCGTGGCGAAGTATGCACCCGGCACGCCGCTCGTGCCGGGGGTGGACCACCCCGACTTTGCCGATCACCTGTTTTACTACCACTGGGCCAATGCGACCTTCATGACCAACGGCATGATGGCGCTGGTCGCACAGTTCATGGGCGCGCAGGAGCTTCCTCCCTTCGTTGCCGACCGGGTGCAGAAAGGCTGGGCGATCGTCGAGAAGCGCCTCGGCGAGGCGGACTACTTCGGCGGCGCGCAGCTGACGACGGCGGACATCATGATGGGCTTCCAGCTCACCACCTCCAGAGCGATGAGCGGCATGAGCATCGACCACCTGCCGAACCTCAAGGCCGACCTTGCGCGCATCGGCCAGCGCGAGGCCTACCAGCGCGCGATGGCCAAGTGCGAGCCGGGCATGCCGCCGAAGCTGGATTGAGAATTTACCTCGTCATTGCGAGGAGCCGCAGGCGACGAAGCAATACAAGGACGGACCGTGCCGCTTGGGGGAAGGTCAGGCCATGGATTGCTTCGCCTTTCGTCTCGCAATGACGAAGGAAGATCTGTCCTCACCCCCGCTCCCGCCGGAGCAGTTCGCGCTTGATCTCGAGCCCGTAGGCGTAGCCGCCGAGCGTCCCGTCGCTGGCGATCACCCGGTGGCAGGGGATCAGCACCGCGACATGGTTCGCGCCGTTCGCGCCGCCCACGGCACGCGAGGCCCTGGGCTGGCCGAGCGCGGCGGCGAGTTCGCCGTAGCTGCGCGTTTGCCCATGCGGAATGCGGCGCAGCTCCTCCCAGACGCGCTGCTGGAAGGCGGTGCCCTTGACATCGAGCGGGATCGCGGCGCTGCCCGGCCCCGGCCGCTCGACCGCCTCCAGAACCTCAGCGAAAAGGTCGCGGAAGGCCTCGCCCGCCGGCTGCAACTCGGCCTTGGGAAAGCGGCGGCGCAGTTCGGCTTCGCCCACACCGAAGGCGAGGCAGCACACGCCCTTGGTCGTGGCGGCGACCAGCATCGGGCCCAGCGAGGTGTTCATCACCGTCCAGTGGATCACCCGGCCCGCGCCGCCCCGTGCCCAGTCGCTCGGCTTCATACCCATCCTCCCCTTGAGTGCCGCGTAGAATGTCTCAGCCCCCCCGTAGCCTGCCTCAGCCAGGGCCGAAGTCACGCTGAGACCCCGCCCAAGTGCCGCCTTCACGCGCTCTTCGCGCACCGCGCGGGCAAAGGCGGCGGGGGTCAGACCGACGGTGCGCTTGAAGAGGCGCTGGAAGTGCGTCGGCGTGTAGCCGGTGAGGTCGGCGAGGCGTTCGAGCGTGGGCGCCCCCTCGCCCTCCTCGATCGCCGCGCGGATCGCGGCGATGGCGGCCAGCACACAGGCCTCCTCAGCGCTCTGCGTCGACGGGGAGCACCGCTTGCAGGGCCTTAGCCCAGCCTTTTCAGCATCTTGCGGGCTCGCATAGAACCGGACGTTCTTGCGCAAGGGTGCCCGCGCCGGGCAGCTCGGGCGGCAGTATATGCCGGTCGAGTGCACGCCCGTCACGAAGGCGCCGTCGAAGCGGCGGTCCTTGGCGAGCATCGCCGCCCAGCGTGTCTCGTCGGTCATGGTCTCAAATCGCGCCATGCGAAACACTCCCGACCCGCCGCGCCCGCGCGAGAAAACAGCCGCGCACCGCGGTGTGCACGTCGACCTCGACAATCCGCGGGTCCGCGAACAGCGCGGCGAGCCCCGCATCGGCCTCGCCCGGCGGGGCGAGGAGGGCGTCTACCATCATGCCCGCCGCATCGAACCCGCGCAAGGAGACGAGCCGCGACACGAACACCGGCGGCGCCGTGTCCGCGAAACGCCCGGCCGCTGCGGCGCCCTCGCTCACGAAGATCGCGTGCGAGGTGCGATAGGGCCCCTGCTGCGGCCGGCTGACGTGGTTGACGAGCAGCATCCGCGTGCCCGGCGCGGCGTCGGCGAGGCTGACCCGGCAAGGGTATCCGGGTGCTTCGTCGGCAACCATCATGACGGCGCCTTGTTGGGCGAGCTCTTCCTCACCCAGGGCAAACAGGGGAGCATAGGGGGCAGGGTCAAGCCCCTCGATCAGGTATGGCATCAGCGTTCTCCGTTATCTTGCCCTACCTGGCCCCCGAGGCCCCGCAGCGCACCCGGCTGGCTTGCGTTCAATGTCGCGACTTCGCGAAAAGCGGCTATAGAGGCGCGCATGACCCGGCTTCTCGGCGCGCTGGCGCTGCTCTTCGCCCTGCTCGCGCTTCCCGCTTCGGCCGATCCCGGCGACGTCGATGCCGCCGCGCGCGGGGTCGTCAGGGTCGTCATCATCGGCAGCGGGAACGGCCAGCCCTCGCCCGTGAGCCACGGGACCGGCTTCGCCATCTCGCCCACCCGGATCGTCACCAACGCCCATGTCGTCGCCGAGGCGGCGCAGGACGATACCCTGAGGATCGGCATTGTCCCCGCCGAGGGCGAAGGCGGCGCATTCGCGCGGGTTCTCGCGGTGTCGCCGCGTAACGATCTCGCGCTTCTCGAGATCGCCAAGGGGAGCCTGCGCCTGCCGCCGCTGGCGCTTGCGGGTGGGTCGATCGCCAACTTGGGCGAGGTCGCGGCGGTCGGCTACCCGATGAATGTCGACCTGGCCCAAGGCCTCGAGATGAACGACATCTTCCGCGCCCAGCCGCCGGTAAAGTCGCGCGGCTTCATCTCGGGCGTGCGGCCCAGCCGGCAGTTCGACACCATCCTCCACACCGCGCCGATCGCACGCGGCAACTCGGGCGGGCCGCTGCTCGATGCCTGCGGACGGGTGATCGGCGTCAACTCCTTCAGCACCGACGGCGCGAGCGGGGATGCGGAGTTCTACTTCGCGGTATCTCTGCGCGAATTGGTGCCTTTCCTGCGCGGGAACGGGGTCGAGCCGGTGGTCAACACCCTCCCCTGCCGCTCGATCGACGAGCTCAATGCCGCCGAGCGCCAGCGGCTGGAGGCCGAGCAAGGGCAGGCCCGCGCCAAGCTCGCCGAACGCACCGAGAGCTTGCGCGAGGTCCGCGAAAAGGCGCGGCTGACCGCCCAGATGGAGGTCATCGCCGCGCGCGAGAACCGCATGGCGCTGGCCTTCGTCGCGCTGCTCGCAGCGCTCGGCGTGGGCCTTGCCGCGAGCCAGTGGCGCGGCGACCCAGCCAAACGCACCCAGCTGCGGATCGCGGCAGGGCTCGCGGGCGCCTGCGTCGTCTTCGCGGCGCTCCTGTGGGCCACCCGCCCGGGACTTTCCGAGATCGAGGACCGGGTCGCTGCGGCGATCGCCAAGGCGGAAGGCCGCGCGCCGTCCGGTCCCGCAGCAGCGCTTGCGGACAAGGCCGGGGAAGGCGCACTCATCTGCACCCTCGTCCCCGAGCGCAGCCGCGTGACCTCGGCCCGGACCGATGATGTCGCCTTCGAGTGGTCGGCGGACGGCTGCGTCAACAAGCGCACCCAGTACGGCCTCGGCAAGGGCGGCGAATGGCAGCGGGTCTTCGCCGCGCAGGACGATGCGGCGGTGGCGGTCAACACCTACGCTCCCGCCACCCGGACCCTGCGCACCGACCGCTACCTGCTCGGGCAGGAGGCGCTCGCCGCCGCCCGGGCCGCCCGCGAGGCCTACACGCCGCCAGCCTGCGGAGCGAGCGACGCGGCGCGGACGCTGGGCGAACAGCAGTCCGCCCTGATCGCCGCGCTCCCCGACCGGCCGAACGAGCGGCTGGTCTATTCCTGCACCGCCAAGACCCCCGCCCCGCCCGCACGCTGAGGCCCCGAGGTTTCGCACCTGCACAAATCCCGCGCCCACGGGTTGCGCGGGAGGGAATCAATTGCTAAGCGCGCGCCAGCCTTGCGGGCACCCCCTGCGCTCAGCCCGCTGTCGAGGCTCAAGCAAGACCCCTTTACGAATTTTCCGAGAGGACGAGACGCGCGTGGATATTTCCGCCGGTATCAAGGCTAGCCTGGCTGGACGCTATGCCTCGGCCCTGTTCGATCTGGCTGCCGAGAATGGCAAAGTGATTTGAGTCTAGGTATCCGCACTACTTTTAGTGCTGAGGTATTAGAAGGTGGGGAAATTGCGCTCCCAGCTAAACTTTTCAAGACACTGGGCTTTTTACCAGGTCTCCCCTCGTCAGTGTTTTCCCCCTGTCCTCTAGTCAGAATTGTG
>JBJTSG010000358.1:0-13449 GCA_046076505.1 Erythrobacter sp.
ATCAACGAGCGCATCCGCGAGGAGCGCGCGCGCGGCCGCCGGGTCGTCGCGGCGGTCGAGGCCGGCTACAAGGAAGCCAGCCGCGCGATCGCCGACGCCAACATCACCAACGTCATCTCCGGCCTCGCCCTGTTCGCCTTCGGCTCCGGCCCGGTGAAGGGCTTCGCGGTGGTGCTGGTGATCGGGATCATCACCTCGGTGTTCACCGGCGTCACCCTGACCCGCATGTTCGTCGCCGGGTGGCTGCGCAAGACACGCCCCAACGACATACAGATTTGAGGAGGCCGGAGCGATGAAACTCCTGAAGCTCGTCCCCGACAACACCAACATCCAGTTCCTGAAGCTGCGCATCCCCTTCTTCGTGCTCAGCATCGTGCTGATCGTCGGAAGCTGGGTGGCGGTCGCGGTCAACGGCCTCAACTTCGGCGTCGACTTCGCCGGGGGGCAGGAAGTGCGCATGACCTTCACCCAGCAGCGGGCAGCGCCCATCCCGCAGCTGCGCGAGATCGTGGGCTCGCTCGGCTACGGCGAGCCGGTGGTGCAGGAATTCGGCGCCAAGAACCAGGTGTCGATCCGCGTCGCGCTCCCCAAGGGCGCCGAGGACACGCCGGGCGCGGCAACGGCGATCGGCGACAAGGTGATCGCCACCGTCGTCAAGGCCTACCCCGACGCGCGCCGCGACGGCAACGACACGGTCTCGGGCAAGGTCGCGGGCGAGTTCCGCAACCAGGCGATCATCGCGCTCGCCGCGGCGATGGCGGCGGTGGCGGCCTACATCTGGATCCGCTTCGAGTGGCAGTTCGGCGCGGGCGCGATGTTCAGCCTCGTCCACGACGTGTCGATCACCGTCGGCCTCTTCGCGGTCACGCAGATGGAGTTCAGCCTTCAGATCGTCGCCGCGATCCTCGCGATCATCGGCTATTCGCTGAACGATACCATCGTGGTCTACGACCGCATCCGCGAGAACCTCAAGAAGTTCCGCAAGATGCGGCTGCCCGAGCTGCTCGACCTGTCGGTCAACGAGACGCTGGCCCGCACCATCATGACCTCGCTGACGCTGTTCGTGGCGCTGATCCCGCTCTTGTTCTTCGGGCCGGAAAGCCTGTTCGGCATGGTCGCGGCGATCACCGTCGGCCTGTTCATCGGCACCTATTCCTCGATCTACATGGCGGGCGCGCTACTGATCTGGATGGGCGTCACCTCGAACAGCTTCGTGCCGACCGAGGACGCCGCCGAGCGCCAGCAGAAGCTCGCGCGCGGGGAAGCCTAGGCGCTCAGCCCGCGAGCCGCTGCCAGTGCGCGGCGAGCGCCGCGGCGTTGGCGTCCCAGCTGAAGGGCTCGGCAAGCGCCGCCACCGCCGCGCGCGGGGGCGGGGCGTTGAGCACCGCGTTGATCCCCGCCGCGACGGCGCGGGGCTCGCGCGCAACCAGCCGTCCGGCAGTGTCCGAGGCAATCAGCTCGCGCGCCCCGCCGACGTCGCAGGTCACCACCGGAGTTCCGCAGGCTAGCGCCTCGACCCAGGCATTGGCGAGCCCATCATTCGCGGTCGGCAGCACCATCACGTCGGCGGCCGAGAGGATCAACGGCACGAGGTCGTGATCGAGCGACCCGGCAAAGAACACCCGCTCGGACACCCCTTCGCGCGCCACCAGCGCGCGCAAGGCGGCTTCGTCTTCGCCCTTGCCGACCAGCACCAGCCGCGCGCCGGGAACCTCGCGCAGCGCGCGGATCGCGATGGCCTGGCCCTTGCGCTCGATCAGTGCGCCAACGCAGGCGAGCAGCGGCGCGTTGTCGGGCATGGCGAAGCCCAGCGTCTGCGAGAGCTGGCGGCGCAGCTGGGTGTGCTCGTAGGGGCGGAAGCGGTCGCGGTCGAGGCCGGTGCGGTGCAGCGTGATCTTGCCCGCATCCATGCCCATCGCCGCCATCCGCGTCGCCAAGTCCTGGCTCACCGCGAGCAGCCCCTTCGCCTCGCGCGCCGCCTCGAGCATCTGGGCGCGGGCGAAATCCTGCCGGCCCCAAAGCGTGATGTCGCTCCCGCGTGCCTTGATCGAGAGCGGCAGGACCATCGCGCGGGCGATCTGCGCCGCTGCCGGCCCGTCGGGAAAGAAGAACTGCGCGTCGACGATGTCGAGCGGCACGCGTGCATGGATTCCTTGCGCGAGGGGCAGCACAGCGCGGGCGATCGCGGCCGCGTTGCGGCGTGCGCCGATGCGCGGGATCAGCGTGAAGCGCGGGCGGTAGACGGTGATCCCCCCTTCCTCCTCGACCTCCGGCAGCGCCGCGAGCGGGCGGTAGCGCCCCAGTGCAAGCGGAGGCAGGCCGATCGGATTGACAAGGCTCACCTTCCAATCCCCGCGCTTCGCCACCGCCTCGATCGAGCGCGCGACGAAGGTGCCGAACCGGGGATTCACCGGGTTGGGGTAGAGCGTCGAGAGGACGAGCGCGTGTCTCACCACATGGTCCCTACCAGGCCGTTTGTCACAGCGCCCTCACCAGCATGAAGGCGCAGGCGATCCAAGCCGGATTGTCGACCACCACCTGCTTCTGGCCCCAGCCGGGCGGGAGCAGGCCGACCTTGTTCCCACGCACGTCGATCAGCCGCCCGAAGGCGAAGCGCCCGCCGGGGCGGGGCACAAGGCAGTCGCGGTTCATGGCGCGCGCGACCGCCTTGGCGTCGCCTTCGTCGCCCAAGGGGCGCAGCCAGACGAGGTCGCCGGGGCGATATTCGCCGACGCTGGCGGTGACGGCGAGGACCAGCGGGGCGGGGCCGTCCCCGGCGAGCGCGGTCGGCAGCAGCGCCTCGCGCGGGGCGGCGAGCGCCTCGGGACCGGCGGGGCCGAGTTCGGCGACGATGCGCGGCGTTTCCGCCGCCCCGGCGCGCATCAGCGCCGCGGGCTCGACGCCGAGCGCGGCGTCGATGCGGTTCATCCAGCCGAGCGACAATTGGCGGGTGCCGGTCTCGAGCCGGCCGATGGTCTGCGCGGTGGTGGCGGGCTGGCAGGCTGCGGCAAGGTCGGCAAGGGTGAGCCCCTTGGCCTTGCGGATGTCGCGGATGCGGTTGCTCATACGTGCCCTCAAGTAGCGAAGCGGTAGGGCGTGAGGAACGCCCCCTTGCGGGTGAATAACCGGATTGGTTTGTTCTTTCCTACAGATGTGCGTCCTTGGCAAGTCCTCCGCCTCACAAAGGGAGAAATCACCATGCAGCGCCAGCTCGTCGAACGCGAACTCACCCCCGAAGGCCCTCGCCGCGCGCAGGGCAAGCCCGGCGGGCGCCGCCCCAGCCGGAGCGTCACCGTCAACCTCGCTGAAAGCCCGCTGGTCTGGCTCCACGCGCGCGGGCACCTCACCGACCGGCTGCTCGATGCGGGCGAGGCGCTGCGGCGCGATTACGAGGTCGCGCAACTGCCCGCGAGCATCACCATGCGCTGGGACCCGGTGCGGGTGAAATCGACAGGCGAGCGCGGCCTTGCTTCCAGCGAGCGCCAGATCGCCGCGCGCCAGCGCTTCGACGGGGCGATCAAGGCGGCAGGCAGGGGCCTCGAGGACATCCTGTGGCGCGTGGTCTGCGCCGGCGAGCCGCTGCCGGAAGCGGAGAAGACGCTCGGCTGGCCCGCGCGCAGCGGCAAGCTGGTGCTGAGGATCGCGCTTGAGCGGGTCGCGGAGTTCTACCGCATCACCTGAGCCGTCCGCGCACCATCTCGCGAAGCTGCGGCAGGATTTCGGCTTCGAACCAGGGGTGCTTCGCCATGAACAGCCGCGCGCGCCACGCGGGGTGGGGGAGGGCGACGAAGGGCAGGTCATCGCCGAAGCGGCTGACCCGCTCGGCGAGGCTCAGGCGCCTGAGGTGCGGCAGATAGCGGCCTTGCGCATGGATCCCGACGAGGAGGGTGAGCCGGTCCTCGGGGAGCACGCCGAGCACGGCGTCATGCCACTGCGGCGCGCATTCGCGGCGCGGCGGCATGTCGCCGCCGCTCGCCTTGCCGGGATAGCAGAACCCCATCGGCATCTGCGCGACCTTGCGCTCGTCGTAGAAGGTGGGTTTGTCGATCCCCAGCCAGCCGCGCAGCCGGTCGCCGCTGTCGTCGTCCCACGGCACGCCGCTGGCGTGGACCTTGGTGCCCGGTGCCTGCCCGACGATCAGGATGCGGGCGGTGGCGGAGAAGCGCGCGATCGGGCGGGGGCCGAGCGGCAGGTGCGCCGCGCACAAGGTGCAGGCGGCGATGCGTTGGCGCAGGTCCTCGATCTCGTCCCCCGGTGCGGGGGCGCTCACCCCTCGACCATCTCGGCGAGCAACAGCCAGCGCTCCTCCGCCGCGTCCTTCTCGGCGCGGGCGTTGGCGATTCCTTCGCTGATCGTCGCAAAGCGCTTGGGGTCCTTGGTGTAGAGCTCCGGGTCGGCCAGCAGCGCCTCGCCCTTGGCGATCGCCGCTTCCAGCTCCTCGATCCGCTTCGGCAGGATCTCGTAATCCCGCTGGTCCTTGTAGGAGAGTTTGGGCGCGGCGCTGCTGCGTGTTGGAGGCGGCGCAATGCTGGTCGCAGACCCCCCCGACGTGCCCCTTACACCCCCCTGAGACCCCTGCTTGCCCCCCGTTTGCGGCGTTTTGCGCTTGGCTTCCCAATCCGCGTATCCGCCCGCCACGATATCCACCTTGCCCGACCCGTCGAGGCCGAGGGTGATGGTGACCGTGCGGTCGAGGAAGTCGCGGTCGTGGCTGACGATCAGCACCGTGCCCTCGAAATCGGCGATGACTTCCTGAAGAAGATCAAGCGTTTCGAGGTCGAGGTCGTTGGTCGGCTCGTCGAGCACGAGGAGGTTCGCGGTGCGCGCGAACTCGCGGGCAAGGAGCAGCCGCGAGCGTTCGCCGCCCGACAGGATGCCGACTTTCGTGTCGACGAGGCCGGGGTCGAAGAGGAAATCCTTGAGGTAGGCCTGGACGTGCTTGCGCACCCCGCGCACGTCGATCCAGTCCCCCCCTTGCGCGAGGATCTGGCGGACGGTGGCGCCTGGCTCCAGGATCTTCCTCTGCTGGTCGATCATCACGCCGGAGAGGGTGCGGGCGTGGGTCACGGAACCGGTGTCGCTCTCCAGCTCTTTGGTCAGTAATTTCAACAGGGTGGTCTTGCCTGCGCCGTTCGCGCCGACGATCCCGATGCGGTCGCCGTTCTGAATGCGCAGGGAGAACGGCTTGATGACAGCGCGCTCGCCGAAAGTTTTCGAAATGCCCTCGGCGACGATTACGGACTTGGACTTGAAGTCGTCGTCCGAGGCAAGCTTCAGCTTCGCCGTTCCCGCGCCCGAGATCATCGCCGCCCTGACGGCGCGCATCTGGTGGAGTTTCTCCAAGCGCCCCTGGTTGCGCTTGCGCCTTGCGGTGACCCCGCGCTCGAGCCAGTGCGCCTCGATTTTCAGTTTGGCATCGAGCCGTTCGGCCGCGCGGGCCTCCTCGGCGTAGACCTGCTCTTCCCACGCCTCGTAGCCGCCGAAGCCGATTTCCTTGCGCCGCAAGGTGCCCCGGTCGAGCCACAGGGTCGCCCGCGTCAGGCGGGTGAGGAAGGTGCGGTCGTGGGAAATGGTGATGAACGCGCCCCGGTAGCGCGACAGCCAGTCCTCCAGCCAGTCGATCGCGCCGAGGTCGAGGTGGTTGGTCGGCTCGTCGAGAAGCAGGAGGTCGGGCTCCTGTGCCAGGGCACGGGCGATCGCCGCCCGGCGCCGCTCGCCGCCGCTGGCCGTCGCGGCGGGGCGGCTCATGTCGATCCCAAGCTGCCCGGCGATCGCCTCGACCTCGTGTGCAGCGGGCGCATCCTCGCCGCCGACGGCGAAGTCCATCAAGGTCGCATAGCCGGCGAAATCAGGCTCCTGCTCGAGGAAGACGATGCGTGTCCCCGGCTTGATGCGGCGCAGCCCGCGGTCCGCTTCGATCCTGCCGGTGATGAGCCGCAGCAATGTCGTCTTGCCCGCGCCGTTGCGCCCGATCAGCGCGAGGCGGTCGCCGGGGAGCACGTGAAGGTCGATGGGGGCCGCGCCGGTGGTCGGGGTGGGCCCGCCGACCAGCCAGCGGCCGCCCTGTTGCAAGGCGAGGCCTTCGAAGGAGAAGATGGGGGGCTGTGCCATGGCACGCGCCACCTAGGGGCTGGGGGCCCACCCGGCAAGGGCAGGCGCGGTTCAGTCGCGCGAAAGCTCGCCCGCGCCAATCCTGCGACGAACGGAAGGAAACACCCATGAAGACACATGCTCTCGCGCTTACCGCCGCCGCGTTCGCCGTCCCCGCGGCAGCCGCGTCGCAGGTCTCGATCCAGCCCTCCGGCCCGGTGGTAGAGCTCAGCGTCTACGAGGCCGTCACCGTTGCGCCCGACATCGCCACGATCGGCGCGGGCGTCACCACCGAGGCGCCGACCGCCACAGAGGCCTTGGCGAAGAATTCCGCGGCCATGCAGGCGGTGGTCGAGCGCATCAAGGCGCTGGGTATCGCAGCCAAGGACATCCAGACCACCGGCATCAACCTCAACGCGCAATACGATTACGATCAGCAGGGCCGCCGTCCTGCCTTCCGCGGCTACCAGGCGGCGAACCGGGTCAGCGTGACCCTGCGCAAGGTCGCGGATACCGGCAAGGTGCTCGATGCGCTGGTCGACGCCGGGGCGAACGACCTCAACGGTCCGACGTTCGCCATCGCCGACGACACCGCCGCGACCGCCGAGGCGCGCACCCGGGCGCTCGCCCGCGCCACCGCGCAGGCGAAGGCCTATGCGAGCGCGCTCGGCTACTCGGGCACGAAGGTGCTGGCGATCAGCGAGGCGATCGCCGCCCCGCCGATGCCCTACGAGGCGCTCAAGGCCGGCGCGCCGCCGCCCGTCAGCCCGACCTCGGCTCCGGTCGAGCCCGGCATGGTCGCGGCCGGGGTGAACGTCACCGTCACTTTCGAACTCACCGGCGGGCCGGGCGCAAGCTAGCTATTCACGGCTTGTTCAAAGGGCAGGCTGTAGGCATGGAGGCATCATGAAGCCGCTGCGCACCCTCGCTTTTCTGCCGCTCGCCGGGCTCGCCCTCGCGGGCCTTCCTGCCGCCGCGCAGGAACAGCAGACGCGCGGCGAACAGGGCGAAGCGCGGCGTGAGGCCGAGGCGGGCAACATCATGCGCTCGGGCGAGATCGAGGCGCGCATCCTGCCGATGATGCGCGAGGCCGAGTATCTCGGCTTTGCCTACGATTCGACCGCCAAGGCCTATCGCCTCAAGTTCATCAGGGAAGGCCGCGTCACCTATGTCGACGTCGACGCCCGGACCGGCCGGATCATCGGTCGCTCGCGCTGAGGACCTTGCAAGGGTGCAGGATTTGCAGGGGAGAGCAGGGGTTGCACCGGCTGTCGGTTGCTTGACGCGCGCGCGCCAAACGCGCAAGCCCGCGGCCAAAGCAACCTATGGAAATGGTGGACCATGCGCATTCTGATCGTCGAAGACGAACCGACCCTCGGCGCGCAACTGAAGGCAACGCTCGAAAGCCAAGGCTATGCCGTCGATCTCTCGACCGATGGCGAGGACGGGCACTTCATGGGCTCGACCGAGGCCTATGATGCGGTGGTGCTCGATCTCGGTCTGCCCGAGATCGACGGTCTCACCGTGCTCGGCATGTGGCGCCGCGAGGGGCGCACCTTTCCGGTGCTGGTGCTGACCGCGCGCGACAGCTGGTCCGACAAGGTGGCGGGGCTCGATGCCGGCGCGGACGACTACCTCGCCAAGCCCTTCCAGACCGAGGAACTCATCGCCCGCCTGCGCGCCCTGATCCGCCGTGCCTCGGGCAACACCTCCAGCGAACTCACCGCCGGCGACGTGCGGCTCGACACCCGCTCGGGCCGGGTCACGCTCGACGGCGAGCCGGTGAAGCTCACCGCGCAGGAGTACAAGCTGCTCAGCTACCTGATGCACCACAAGGGCAAGGTGGTCAGCCGCACCGAGCTGATCGAGCACATCTACGATCAGGATTTCGACCGCGATTCCAATACAATCGAAGTTTTCGTCACGCGCATTCGCAAGAAGCTCGGCGCAGACGTTATCACGACCATCCGTGGCCTCGGTTACAGCCTCGACGACCCCGCCGAGCCGCCGCGCGCCTGACGGCGGCCCGGCGCTCGGCGATGCGCCGGCGACCTTGCCCGCGGGCGAGGGCGAAGCCGCGCCCGACGCTTTGGGACTGGCACCAGAAGCAGAACCCCGGCAGCGCGCCAGCCTCGCGCGGCGCATGGGGCTCATCGCCGCCGGCTGGATCTTCGTCCTGCTGCTTGGCGGAGGCATCGCGCTCGAGCGCACCCTGACCACGCAGGTCGAGGCCAATTTCGACGAGCAGCTCGACTACATCCTCACCGCAATGATCGCCTCGGCCGAGATCGACGCGAGCGGAGAGGTCTATTTCTACCGCACGCTGGGCGACCAGCGCTTCCTTGAGCCCGGGAGCGGGCTCTACTGGCAGATCTCCGGCGGCAGTTACGAACCCTGGCCCTCGCGCAGCCTGTGGGACAGGACGCTCAAGCTGCGCGGCGTCAAGACGGGCGGCAAGACCTTCGACAGCGAGGTCCACTTCTACAACTCCGACCAGTTCCCGGGCGAGCCGCTGCGAATCGCCGAGCGCACCGTGATCCTGCCCGGCAGCGAGACGCGCTGGACCTTCGCGGTCGCCAGCGCGACCGAGCAGATGGATGCGCAGGTCGGGCGGGTGCGGCTGATCCTGATCTGGAGCTTCGCGGTGCTCGGCCTCGGGCTCCTGCTGATGGCGCTGCTGCAGATCCGCTACGGCCTATCGCCCCTGCGGCGCGTGCGCGCGGCGATCCAGAATCTGCGCACGACCGGCGCCAACCGCATCACCGATCCGCTGCCGCTCGAGGTGCAGCCGCTGGTCGAGGAGCTGAACGCGCTGATCGAGCACTCGGAGCGCCAGGCCGAGGAGGCGCGTCGGCACGCAGGCAATCTGGCCCATGCGCTCAAGACCCCGCTCACCGTGCTCACCAACGCCGCGACCGCGCGCGCGCCCGACCTCGGCGACGCGGTGATGCGCGAGACCCGGACCATGCAGCGGCACGTCGACCACCACCTGGCCCGCGCCCGCGCGGTCGGGCGCCGCGCGGTTGGCCACGCGCGCACCAACGTCATGGCCAGCGCCGAGGCGGTGCGGCGCGCGGTCGAGCGGCTCTACCCGCAAGGCCGGCTCGACATCGCGGGCGACAAGACCGCGACGGTCTCGCTCGAGCGGCAGGACCTCGACGAACTGCTCGGCAACCTTATCGAGAACGCGGCCAAGTACGGCGGCGGTTCGGTGTTCGTGACCATCGACCCCGACGAGGCGGAGGGTCCGCGCGATCCGAAGATGTGCCTGATCTGGGTCGAGGACGACGGCACCGGCATCCCCGAGGCCGAGCGCACGCGAATCTTCGATCGCGGCGTGAGGCTCGACACCGACAAGCCCGGCACCGGGCTCGGCCTCGCGATCGTGCGCGATGTCGCGGAGATCTACGGCGGGAGCGTCACGCTGGGCAGCAGCGAGGAGCTGGGCGGCCTGCTCGTCGAATTGCGGCTGCCGCGCGCGGACTGAGCGGGGCCGCGAAGGGTTTTCGCAAGCCCGGCGTTATAGGCTTGCACAACGAACTGCAGCCGAGCCTTCCCGCGCGAATGACATGACAGCCAGCGGTGAACCTGCCCTTCAGCACCTACCGATCGCCGACCCCGGCGAGGATGCTGCCTGGGCGGAACGGCTGGCGCAGCGCGACAGTGCGGCCCTGCGCGCGGTGATCGACCGTCACGGCGCGCGTCTTCATCGCATCGCCTGGCGGATGACCGGCGATCCGCAGGAAGCAGAGGATATCATCCAGGAGGCGCTGCTGCGGCTCTGGGACCAGGCGCCGACCATCGCTGCGCGCCACCCGGTCGGCAGCCGCGCCGCTGCGAGCCTGCGCCTCGGTGGCTGGTTGCAGCGGGTCGTCACCAACCTCGCGATCGACCGCCTGCGCCGTACCCGCCGTCTCGCCCCGGGCGAGGTGCCCGAGCGCGAGGACGAGGCGCCGCGCGCCGATGCGCTGGTCGCCGCGGACGAGGAGAGCGCCCGCGCCCGCGCGTTGATCGCCGCGCTTCCCGACCGCCAGCGCGCGGCGATCGTGCTCACCTATTACGAAGAGCTGCCCAACGCCGAGGCCGCCGCGGCGCTCGACATGAACATCAAGGCCTTCGAGAGCCTGCTGCACCGCGCCCGGGCGGCGCTGCGGCAGGCCTTCGCCGGGCAGGAGATCACGCCATGAGCCTCGACCCGCAACGCCAGGACGGCGGCCCGATCCTGCCCGACACGCCGCTTGCCCGCGCGCTCGGCGGCGGCGCGGTTCCGCGCCTCTCCACCGACTTCGCCGACCGCGTGATCGCGGCGGCCGAAGCCCGCCCTGCGCCGCTTCCACCGCTGCGCCGCCGCGGCGCCGGCTGGCGGACGGGGCGGCGGTTCGCGCTCAGTTTCGCAGGCGTGGTGGCCCTGGCGAGCGCCGCCGCGGCAACCGGGCTGCTCCACCAGATTGCGCCCTCGCTGCCGACGGCGAGGACCATGTGGGCGAGCCTGACCGCCCCGGCCCGCGCAGCCCCGGCCGCGAAGAACGATCCGGCCGCGCAGGCTCCCGCTCGGGCCGAAACGCCGACGCCCGTCGGCATCGCGGGGCCGATCGACACGCCCGAGGAACTCGGCGAGGCTTTCCGCCGCGCCGACCAGCTGCGCGCGAACCGGCGCGAGGTGCGGCGCGAGGTGCTCGAACGCCGCATCGCCGATGCGCTGGCCCGCCGCGAGGCGCAGGGGCTGCCCGATCTCACACCGGCGCAGATGGCTGCCCTGCGTAGCCGCATCGCCGAGCAGGAGGCGCGGCGGCAGCAGGCGATCGACGCGCGCGTTGCGGCGCGCAGGGCCGAGCTTGAGCGGCGTGTCGGGAACGGGGAGGCGCTCACGCCCGCGGATCTGGCCCGGCCTCTGCGCCCGCGCCCGCCGCTTGCGCCGGGCAGCGAAAGGCTCGAGCACCTGCGCAGCCTGAGCCCGGCGGAGCGGCGCGAGGCGGTGCGCGCCCTGCCGCCCGCCGAACGGGCAGCCCTCGTCCAGGAACTGCGCGCCCGCCGTGCCGCCGCGCTTGCGCCGCCTGCCGAGCCTGCCCCGAGCCCCGCACCTGCCCCGACGCCGGCGGATTGATCCTTCCAAAAAATCATGGATGCCGGCGAAGGGTGAGGAGGGCCTGCGACGTTTCGATGATGTCCCCACTGCGCTCGAAGCGCTCTCGGAATGACGCTGCAAACGACTGATCTATAGGAGGAACGTGCTATGTCGAAGACCCCCTTCATGCTCGCCTCGCTGGCCGCCCTCGCGCTTGCCATGCCGGCTGCTGCCGGGCCGAAGAGCCGCACCCGGACCTACGAAGGCCCCCGCACGAGCGCCGTCCAGACCACCACCGTCGACCGTGAGGCCGGCACCGCCACCCGCAACCGCGCAGTGACGAACCGCGCCACCGGCGCTTCAGCCTCGAGCAGTGCGGTCGCGCAGCGCACCGACACCGGCGCGATCATCGCCGCCGAACAGACCGGCCCACACGGCCGCACGCGCAGCCTCGAGGGCGAGCGGGTCCGCACTGAGGGCGGCGCAAACTTCACCGGCACGGCAACCGGCGCCGGTGGGCAGACCTATGGCCTCGCCGCGAGCCGCAGCCGGGACGGGAGGGGCAATTCCTCGGCGAGCCAGAGCATCACCAATAATGCAGGGCAGACACTCGCGTCGCGCAGCCGCGTCACCACCCGCGGCAACGGCCAGGTCAACACCTCCATCTCGCGCACCGGGCCGCGCCGGCGCTAACGCCCGGCCCCAGACGCGAGCGCGCTCAGCCCGCCTGCGCGCGTTCGTGGTGGCGGATCACCTCGTCGATAATGAAGCGCAGGAACTTCTCGGAGAACTCGGGGTCGAGGTTCGCCTCCTCCGAGAGCTTCCTCAGCCGCGCGATCTGGCGCGCCTCGCGCTCCGGGTCGGCCGGGGGGAGGGTGGCCTTGGCCTTGTACTCGCCCACCGCCTGCGTGATCCGGAAGCGTTCGGCGAGGATGTGGATCAGCGCGGCATCGATGTTGTCGATGCTCTTGCGGTAGGCAGCGAGCACCGGATCGGGTGCGGCGGGAGCTTGCGGATCGTGCGGCATTGCGCGCGAAACTAGCACCAATTCTGCGCTTGCCAAGCACGCCGGGGCCGCCCTAAGGCCTTGGACGATGAGCGCCGACATCGTTCCTCTGCCCCGCAGCCGGCCGACCCTCGACCCGATGCTGTCGCTGACCGCGGCCGGCATGAATTCGGTCAATGCGGTGATCCTCGAGCGGATGCAGAGCGACATTCCGCTGATCCCGCGTCTCGCCGGGCACCTCATCTCGGGCGGCGGCAAGCGGCTTAGGCCGATGCTGACCCTCGCGGGGGCGGAGCTGGTCGGCTACAAGGGCACGCGCCACCACAAGCTCGCCGCCGCGGTCGAGTTCATCCACACCGCTACGCTCCTGCACGACGACGTGGTCGACGGCAGCGAACTGCGCCGCGGCAAGGCGGCGGCCAACATCATTTTCGGCAACCCCGCGACAGTGCTCGTCGGCGACTTCCTGTTCAGCCGTGCCTTTGAGCTGATGACCGAGGACGGCTCCCTGCGGGTCCTCTCGATCCTCAGCCGTGCGAGCGCGATCATCGCGGAAGGCGAGGTCTCGCAGCTCTCCGCCCAGCGCCAGATCGCGACGAGCGAGGAGCAATACCTCCACATCATCGGCGCCAAGACCGCCGCGCTGTTCGCCGCCGCCAGCCAGATCGCCGCGGTGGTCGCCGAATGCTCCGAGGAGCAGGAGCACGCGCTCGAGGCCTATGGCCGCAATCTCGGTGTCGCCTTCCAGCTGGTCGACGACGCGATCGACTACGATTCCGATGCCGCCCAGATGGGCAAGGACCAGGGCGACGACTTCCGGGAGGGTAAGATGACGCTGCCGGTGATTCTCGCCTACGCGCGCGGCAACGAGGAGGAGCGCCGCTTCTGGAAGGACGCGATCCTCGGCCACCGCACCTCGGACGATGACCTTGCCCATGCGATCCGCCTGATCGGCAGGCACAACGCGGTCGAGGACACGCGCGAGCGCGCGCGTCACTTCGCGCATCGGGCGATCGACGCGATCTCGATCTTCCCCGACGGAAAGGCCCGCGCGGCGATGGCCGAAGCCGCGCAATTTGCCGTTGCCCGGGGGCATTGAGCTCGAGATCCGCTCGCCCTGAGCTTGTCGACGGGCTGTCCTTCTTCTAGCCGGGCGGCGTGACTGCCGACCTCCCCATCCACGCCGTCCTGCCGCAGATCCGCGCCGTGCTGGCAGGGGAGGGCGCGGGCGTGCTGATCGCGCCGCCGGGGGCGGGCAAGACCACCGCCGTCGCCCCGGACCTGCTCG
>JBJTSG010000359.1:0-2893 GCA_046076505.1 Erythrobacter sp.
TCCACCGAGCCGCTGCGCAGATACTTACGGATCGTGTTCCGCGATAAGCCAGTGCGCCGCGCGATCTCCCGGATCGGCATCCGATCTCGCAGATGCCAGCGACGGATTACACGCAGTAACGCCATGTCGATCACTCCTGTCTCCCTCGCTGCTCACAGCAAGGAACGGGTCAAAACATGGGTCAAATCTCAATGAAAACTCACCAGCCTCCCGGGTCAAATCTCAACGGAAATCTACACTCTTCTCGCCCGGTGCGCTCAACGAGAAGGAACTCGAGATCCTGCGCCTGCTCGCGGGCGGTCACACGGTGAAGTCGATCGCCGCGAGGCTGGGCGGCTCGGAGGGCTCGATCAACGAGCGGCTGCGCGAGGCGCGGCGCAAGACCGGGGTGGGCAGCAGCCGCGAACTCGCGCGGCTGCTCGCGGCACAGAAAATCTGGGACAGGAAAATCGATCTTCCGCAAGGCGCGACTTCGCCCGAGGCTCCGTCCGTGCCCCGCCACAAAGGGGCGTTCGAATGGACGAAAGGACGAATCGCCATGGCTATCCTGCTCCCCGCCGCCGCCTTCGGGCTGGCCCTTGCCGCCGGCACCGCCACCCTCCCCGAGACGGCGGACACCGCCCAGGCTGCCGCGGCCACGTCGCCGCTTGCGGGCAAGTGGTCGCTCGATGTCGCGCGGCTGCCCGAGAACGAGCGCCCGGTCTCGGTGACGTTCACCTTCACCCCGCAAGCAGACGGGCGGATCCACACGCTGGTGTGGATCGCGAACCGCGACGGGGGAACGATCAAGGCCGAATCGACCGCCGCCACGGACGGCGTGGCCGTGCCGGTCGGCGGCAACTTCGCCGAAATCGATTCGGTCGCGCTGCGCCAACCCGCGCCGGACACGCTGGTGATGACGCTGGCGAAGGGCGGCGAGCGCTTCTCGACCCGGGTCTACACCGTGGCGAAGGACGGGCGGAGCATGACCGAGACGATTGTCTGGGCGAACGGCGAGATGCCCGAGCCCAAGGCGCTGGTGTTCAAGCGGGTCGGCTGAAATGCGAACGCCCGGAGCAGGGGCTCCGGGCGTCCACACAACCAGAAGAGGAAAGTGCTGTTTCGGCCCATAGGGCCGCAAGGCCGACCGGCCGCCCGCAGGCGCCCGGAGCGAAGCGGAGGAACAGCGCCGAGGACGAGGGCGCGGAGGCGCCCTCGCAACAAGTTACGCCGCTTCGACTTCCGTTTCCGAGTCGCGCAGCACGTAGCCGCGGCCCCAGACTGTCTCGATGTAGTTCTCGCCGCCGCAGGCGAGGCTGAGCTTCTTGCGCAGCTTGCAGATGAACACGTCGATGATCTTGAGCTCGGGCTCGTCCATCCCGCCGTAGAGGTGGTTGAGGAACATTTCCTTGGTCAGCGTCGTGCCCTTGCGCAAGCTGAGCAGCTCCAGCATGGCATATTCCTTGCCGGTGAGGTGCACGCGGGCGCCATCGACCTCGACGGTCTTGGCATCGAGGTTCACGGCGAGCTTGCCGGTGCGAATGACCGACTGCGAATGGCCCTTTGAACGGCGCACCCCGGCATAGATGCGGGCGACCAGTTCTTCGCGGTGGAACGGCTTGGTCACGTAATCGTCAGCGCCGAAGCCAAAGCTGCGGATCTTCGAATCCATCTCGGAAATGCCCGAAAGGATCAACACCGGGGTCTGCACCTTGGCGACGCGCAGCTTCTTGAGCACGTCGTAGCCGTGCATGTCCGGCAGATTCAGGTCGAGCAGGATGATGTCGTAATCATACAGCTTGCCGAGGTCCAAACCTTCCTCGCCGAGGTCGGTCGAATAGACATTGAAGCCTTCGGTCGTGAGCATCAGCTCGATCGCCTTGGCAGTGGTCGGTTCGTCTTCGATCAGCAGAACGCGCATTGCAGCCCCCGTAACTCTGGTGCCTGTCCCCGTGGTAACCCCCGCTTAGGAGAGGTTGCCGCCTGTTAACCACGCCACTTCTCACCAAAAAAGGTTAATAAGAAGTTTAACGCGTTAAGATTTTGGAGTGAGTCTTTCGAGTCACAGGTGGTTTTGCGGATCATGGCGCGAAAACGCCTGCGTCAGGCCGGGGTATCGCGTCATAAATGTCGCGCAAAATCCATGCTGTGGTGCAGCACCCTGACGATCAGCACCGCCTCGTCACTGGGCAGGTAGAAGACGACATGGGCCTGCTGACGAAGGCGGCGCAGGCCCGGTGCGAGGTCGTCGGCGCTGCCCCCAAGCATGGGATTGTCCCGCAAGCTCGCAAAGCACGCAGCCAACTGATCGCGGTAGCGCCGCGCCTGCACCGCGCCGAATTCGCGGGTGGTGAATTCCGCGATCCCGACAAGATCGCTGTCCGCCCGGCGGCTTATCAGCAGTTCACGCAAGGTCGGACTGCGCCCGCGCCTCTCCCTCGGCCCAGATCGCATCGAGCGACCTTGCGCTCACGCCGCTTTCCAGACCTTCGGCCATTGCGGCGCGCGCTGCCGCAAGGGCGCTCGCCTGCTCCTGATCGCGGCGGACCAGATCGCGGATGTACTCGCTGTCATTGGTGAAATCGCCGCGCTTGATCTGCGCCTTGATCCAGGCGTCCTGCGTGTCGCTGAGAGTGATCGTCTTGCGCACCGTGGCCATACGCCATTGGTATCACACTATTGGTGCAGCATCAATCACCGCGCCCCCGCCAGCTTGTTGGCCCGCCGCCGTTCCGCGCTCGATCCCAGTCCGATCGCCTCGCGGTATTTGGCCACGGTGCGCCGGGCGAGGTCGAAACCTTCTTTCTGGAGCATTTCGGCAAGCTGCTGATCGGACAGGATGTTCTTCACCGTCTCGGCATCGATCAGCGCCTTGATCCGGGCCTTGATCGCGGCGCTGGACGCACCCTCGCCG
>JBJTSG010000360.1:0-2741 GCA_046076505.1 Erythrobacter sp.
TCCCGGATCGATATCGCCTGCTGCGCGGATCAGGACGCAGCGCGCCTGACCCTTGTCGATGATGGAACCGGAGTCGCCCATCCGCAGACCATGATTGCGCTGGGGGATTCGGGCTGGAGCCAGCACGTCCATGAGGCCGAAGACCCGGCAGGCATGGGTGTCTTCAGCCTGGCGGGCAAGGAAACCCGGATCAGCTCGCGTCATACCGATGCCGACATCGGATGGTCGGTCCATGTCCCAGCGGATGGCTGGACCGGTGCGCAGGACATTGCCGTGCAGCCCCTTGCTCGCCCCGTCGGGACGACAATCAGCTTCCTGATGCCCGGCGTGAGCGAGCAGACCACCGAGCGGATTCTGCGCGAGGTCGCGAAGTTCTACCCGCTGCCGGTGTTCTTCAATGGCACGGAAATGCCACGCGAGGACTTTCTTGCCAAAGCAATCTACATCGCCGAGTGGAACGGCAGCCAGATCGGCGTGTTCGAAGGGTGCGAATACCACCAGGACCCCACCACGAATTTCTATGGGATGGTGCTCACCCGCAAGCTTGCCAGCGTCTCGGAGAGCCTTGGCGGCAAAACATACCATGCCCGGCTCGACATCGGGGCCACCCCGGGCCTTGCCCTTGTGCTCCCGGCGCGCAAGGAATTCGTCGAGAATGCCGCGTTTGCGGCGCTTCAGGCGGCCTGCAGGCGCACGATCTATGCCGCGCTGGCGTACAGAGGCCAGCACCGGCTTTCCTTCGAGAACTGGAAGGAAGCGCGCGATCTTGGGGTTGCCCTGCCGGAGGCCGACCCCTGCCTGCCCCGCTGGCATGCTGCCATTGCGGAGAGCGACAACGTCAATGTCGAGTATGAGGAAATCGCAGCAGGTGCGGACACGATCCTTGTCGCGGATCTTGAGCCCGATATTGCCCAGGGACTGGAGCGCGCGCTGCGCGACCACCCCTTGCGCCCGCATCTCGTCGAGAACCATCCCGCATACGCTGGCTATGGCTGGTATGACGCGCTGCATCAGCTCGGCAACGTGCGCTTCTATGTTGCAGCCGGAGAGCGCGACCACGTCATCGCCGAAAACGGCAGCTTCCCCCCGCTCGATGACCATGTTCGTGCCGAGACGATCGAGCTGAGGTTCTGCGTCTTCCACCGCGCCAGCGAAACGCAGCGCGAGGAACGGATCTCGGCAGATGTCGCCTTCGTCGTCGGCGAGGATGGCTGGTACAGCGGCATCGACCAGATCCGCATTGCCTATGTTCCGGGTCCGGCGCTGACTCCTGAAACGCTGGTCGATCTGATCGAGAACGTCTGTTTCTGCGCGAACGACGACAGCGAGGCCGACTCCTGGGACACCCAGCACGAGCACTTCTTGCGCGATGCGCGCGAGCTCGCGGCCCGGGTGCTGCTCGGCGAGGACGAGGCCATTGCGGCGCGTATCCGCGACACGCTTGCCGGCATCCTCTGGGTCATTCCCAAGGACCGGCAGGTTGCCATTACCGTCGCTGCCGGGACCGCGATCAATGTTCAGCTTTCCGCTTTTCAGCCTGCGGGCTGAGTCCCGCGAGGCCGTCCGGTTGTCCGCTCGTCATCTCTTGGATCAGGAGGATACCTCCAATGCATGACACATCTGACCTCACTTGCGCGCGGCAACGCACCGAGCGCATTGCGCTGCTCAATGATGCCGCGCGCCAGGGCCGTGACCGAACGGCCCGCATCGTCATGACCTCCGGGTTGCTTGCAGAATTCGGCGGCGACACCGTGGCACAAAGCATGATGGTTCAGGCTCGGTTGATGGCCGCTCTGCGCCATTGCACCTTCGCCCCGGATTCGCCCGAGCGAGACTTTGCAAGCATGGATGTCGATGGCATCAAGGTGCTGATGAAAGTCGATTATTACGACACCGAACTGGCATTTGGGTCCGAGGATCCGGCCAATCCAGCGATGACACGGCGCGTCATCACGCTGATGCGGCCAGCGGACTACTGATGAGTTCAGGGGCTGACATGGCAGTGCGCCGCGGGGCATCGGCCCAGTTAAGGGTGGGGAGGTAACGAGCGCATGAGCAGGCACAAAGTACCGCTTCGTGACGGGATTGCTGCTGCCAGTGCCTATGTCGGATGGGACCGACCGCTTCAGACCTATTTCGCGCAGGTTCTGAGCGCTCCTGACGAAGACGGGGAGGAAATCGAACTCGTATGGGTCGGAACCGCTTTCGGAGAGCTGCCCCGCGCGGTTGACGCAATCCGCGCGCTCGAGCCCTATTGCCATATCGAGGCAAGTGTTGCCGCACAACTCGAGATCGACAGGATGGCCTGCCTCGCCACGCGCGATGGACCCAATCAGCTGGAAGCCAAGGCGTTCATGGCGCGCCTCAACCAGATCAAGGACGGGTCCGAGCCCGAAGCTTAGGTCGGTACAGACCGCGCTTGGCTCGAAGCAGGGCTGGTTCAGCTCCAATCCAACTATCGAGACTCCTCAGCCCTCCGGGCTGGACAGGATGACGCGCGCCTGCGGTGGCTGGCGCACGGGCCGGGCCAGGGGCCCGGAGGAGAGGGGGGATGGGAGAAGGTGTTCCGGACAAGGGGTTCGGACAGCATCAGGAGAATTTGACATGAACATCGGCACCCTCAAGGCCAACGCAGAAGGCGTTCACATCGGCCGCATCACCACCCTCACCTTCAGCGCGACCGTCGCCCTGCGGGCCTTCGAATCCACCAACGAGCGGGCACCCAAGTTCGACCTCATGGC
>JBJTSG010000361.1:0-9971 GCA_046076505.1 Erythrobacter sp.
CAAAAGCCATGTGCAGCGAACGCACGCGGTTGGGGTTATTCAGCGTGAAGTCCGGATGCTCGGCGAGCGCCCTCACATGCGCGATCACGTCGGGGTGGAGCGACAAGGCCTGAAGGGTGAACCACTTGTCGATCACCAGCGCATTTGCCTTGTAGCGCTCGTAGAAGGCAGCGAGCCGCGCCTCGCGCGCCGGCGTCTGGAGCCCGCACAGCACCATCAGCGCGCCCTGCCGGTCGGTCATGTTGTCGGCCGCGTCGTACTGCGCCGCCGCGAGCTCCGCCGCACGGCCTGCGTCGGCGGCGGCGATGAGGCCGAGCGCAATGCTCTTGACCTTGCGCGCCCCGCGTCCCGCAGGATCGTCGATAGCGACAGCCGAAGTCCGCGCATGGAGCGCCTGCAGCTCGCCCGCCAACGCGGTGCCGATCTTCGCCTTCAGCCCTTCGCGCGCGGTGTGAATCGCGCCCGGGTCGGCGAGCCGGTCGCCGGTCGCCATCGCCTCGAACAGGTAGGTTTCCGAAGGGAGCACCAGCAATTCGCCGCGCATCGCGTCCTCAAGCGCGTTGTCGGCGAGGCTCGAACGGAACGCGCCGATGATCGCCGCCTCGCCCGCGGCTTCATCCTCGGGCGAGAGCGCGCCCGCGGCCGTGCCGACGAGATGCCGGACCGCGAGCTCCTGCAACGCCTCCGAGCGGGCGAAAGGATCATCGTCATGTGCGGCGAGGAACACGAGGTCCTCGCGAGCGAGATCGCGTTCGATCACGACGGGTGCGGTGAAACCGCGGTTGATCGAGACCACCGGGTCGGGGCCGGCGAGCGGCAGGTCGAAGGTGCGCTCCTCGCTCTCCAGCACCACCAGCTGCTCGCCCCCGAGAGCGCCGGAGCGGGCGTGGACCGCCATCCTGAGCGGGATTGGCATGGGGAGCTTGTCGGGCTGGCCGGGGGTCGGCGGGACGGTCTGGCGCAGGGTGACCTTGAGGGTGTCACCCTCCACGGCCTGCGAGACGGCGATGCGCGGCGTGCCCGCCTGCGCGTACCAGCGGCGGAAACGGGTGAGGTCGACCTCAGACCCCTCCTCGATCGCCTTGACGAAATCCTCACAGGTCGCCGCCTCCCCGTCATGCCGGTCGAAATAGAGGTCGGTGCCGGCCCGGAACCGCTCGACGCCCACCATCGAGCGCATCATGCGGATCACCTCGGCGCCCTTGTTATAGACCGTCGCCGTGTAGAAGTTGCTGATCTCGCGGTAGGAATCCGGGCGGATCGGGTGCGCGAGCGGCCCCGCGTCCTCGGGGAACTGGGCGGCGCGCAGGATGCGCACATCCTCGATCCGCTTGACCGCCTCGCCCCGCATGTCCTGACTGAACAGCTGGTCGCGCAGCACGGTGAAGCCCTCCTTCAAGGAGAGCTGGAACCAGTCGCGGCAGGTCACGCGGTTGCCCGACCAGTTATGGAAATATTCGTGCGCGATCACGCCCTCGACCGCGTCGAAATCCGCATCGGTCGCGGTGTCGGGGTCGGCGAGCACGTACTTGGTGTTGAAGACGTTGAGGCCCTTGTTCTCCATCGCCCCCATGTTGAAGTCGGACACAGCGACGATGTTGTAGAGGTCGAGGTCATATTCGCGGCCGAACACCTGCTCGTCCCAGGCCATCGAGCGGTGGAGCGATTCGAGCGCGTGGTCGGTACGGGAGAGGTCCTCGGCCCGCACCCAGACGTTGCATTCGACCACCCGGCCCGAGCGGGTGGTGAAGGGTTTCGAGTTCGCCACGAGGTCGCCCGCGACGAGCGCGAAGAGGTAGGAGGGCTTGGGCCAGGGATCGTGCCACTCGGCCCAGTGGGTGCCGTCGGCGTTCTCGCCTGCGGCGGTGCGGTTGCCGTTGCACAGCAGGATCGGGAAGGCGGCCTTGTCCCCCTCCATGCGCACGGCGTAGGTCGACAGCACGTCGGGCCGGTCTGGAAAGAAGGTGATGCGGCGGAACCCCTCGCTCTCGCACTGGGTGCAGAGCATGCCGTTCGAGGCGTAGAGGCCCATCAGCTGGGTGTTGGCACTGGGGTCGATGGTGGTGACGATCGTCACCTCGTGCTTATCGCCCGGCAGGTCGAGTACGAGGTCGGGGCCATCCATCCGGTATTCCGCGGGCGCGCCGTCGACCGTCACGCTCTCGGGCGAGAGGCTGTCGCCATTGAGGCGCAGCTGGCGGGTCGGCTCGGCGACGGGATTGCGCTCGACGGCGAGGGTGGCGGTGACGCGGGTGCTTTCAAGACCGAGGCGGAAGTCCAGCCGCGTCGAGGGCACAAGCCAAGGGAAAGGCTTGTAGTCCTCGCGCCGGATCACCGGCGGTTCCTGCGGGGTGGGCGCGGCGTCGGCGAGTTCGGGGTTGCCTTCGGGGTTCTGCGGGGTGGTGGCGATGTCCATAGGTCCACCTCTACCCGTTCGTGCCGAGCGAAGTCGAGACACCATGCGCACCGTCCGGCGCAGGGGTCTCTCGAGTTCAACATTCGGTTGTGCGTTGCATCCGCTCGAGGCGAACGGCAGTAGAGGGCCATGTCTCGCCTGCTGATCTTCGGCCTCGGCTACACCGCGACGCGCATCGCCGGGGGAATGCGCACGCGAGGCTGGGAGGTACGCGCGACGGGGAGCGCTGGGGACCTCGCCTTCCAGGACCGGGCCGCAGTGCTCGCGGCGCTCGGCGAGGCGACGCACATACTCTCCTCGGTCCCGCCGGAGCGCACGGGCGGCGATCCGGTGCTGGAGCACTACGGCGCGGCACTACCCGGCAAGGCGCTGTTCTACCTCTCCTCGACCGGCGTCTATGGCGACCGCGCGGGTGCGTGGGTCGACGAGGCGACGCCGACCATCGCGCAGAGCGGGGAAGGCCGCCGCAACGCGCGCGCCGAGGCCGATCTCGCGTGGCTGAATCTGGGCGCGCGGGTGTTCCGCCTCCCGGGCATCTACGGGCCGGGCCGCTCAGCGCTCGACCGGGTGCGCGCCGGACAGGCGCGGCGCATCGACATGCCCGGGCAGGTGTTCAGCCGGGTCCATGTCGAGGACATCGCCAGCGGGGTGATCGCCGCACTGGAGCAGGACGCAGCGTCGGGGGCCTATAACCTCGGCGACGATCTCCCGTGCAGCGGCAATGAGGTCACCGAACACGCCTGCCGCCTGCTCGGGCGTCCCCTGCCGCCGCTGGAGTCGCTGGAAGAGGCGAACCTCTCGGAGATGGCGCGCGGCTTCTACATGGAGAACCGCCGCGTCGCGAACGGCAAGGCGAAGCGCGTGCTGGGGTGGACGCCGAAGTATCCGACCTATGTCGAGGGGCTGGAGTCCTTGTTTGCGCCTCAAGCGCCGGCGGGCGCATCCGCGCCCTTGGCTTCCGCGCCATAGGGCGCGACGGGCGTTCGCCCTTGCGGCCCTTCAGGCCGATCAGCTCCTTACCGCCGCAGCGCCCCGCTCTGCTGCACCTGAACCGCCTTCACCCGCCGCGCCTTCAGCGCCAGCCCCATGCCGGTGAGTGCCAGCGCCATGCCCATCCCCGAGAGGATATCCCAGCGGAACCCCTCGAACAGGGTCGAAAGCAGCATCGCCACGCACACCGTCACGATTGCATTGTAGGCGGTCTTCCCCGCGCCGATCTCGCGCACGAGGTTGTAATGCAGCGGGAAGGTCACGACCGAGCCGATGATCGCAAGGTAGGCCGTGCCTGCCCAGAACTGCCAGCCGGTCGGAACCTGCGGCGGGCCCAGGGTGACCCACGCGAAGGCGAGATCGAACAGCGTGCCGTAGAGCATCGCCCAGGCAAGCAGGCTCACCATCGGCACCCCGCGCCCGGTAGGGTTCGCCTGCACCACGTTGGCAAGGCTGGCGGCGAGCATCCCGCCGACCGCGAGCACGATGCCGAGCCCCACGTCGCCCCCCATCGGCGCCGCGCGCCATTCGTGGACCAGCAAGAGCGCGACCCCGACGATCGCGACGAGGCTTCCGCCCAAAAAGCCGCTCTGCATCTTCTCGCCGATGAACACCCGCGCGAAGATCGCGTTGGGCACCATCAGCAGCGCGAACATGACCGCGACGATGCCCGAGGTGATGTGCTGCTCGGCATGGTAGACGAACAGGAAGTTGCCCGAGAACTGCGCAATTCCCACGCCGAGGGCAAGGATCTGCTCGTCGCGGTTGAGACGCAGGCGGTTGCCCATGATCCGCCCCAGCGCGAACATCGCGGGGGTCGCCAGCATGAAGCGGAAGAATACGCCCCAGGCCGCCGGCACGCCCGAAAGCTGCCCGGTGATGACGAACCAGGTCGAGCCCCAGATCGTGCCTGTCGTCAGGAACGGGATCAGCACCCGGGGGCTGAGCATCGAGGGCGCGGAAGTCTCGCTCACAGGGCGGCGATCGCCTTGCCGAGTGCCTGCGCATCCTCTGCCCGGGTGTTCCAGGCGGTGACGAAACGGGCGGAATCCGCGGTCCAGTCGTAGAAGGCGAAGCCCTGAGCGCGGAGCGTCTCGCGCTCGGCGGGCGTCAGGCGGACGAAGAGCTCGTTGGCCTCCACGGGGTGCATCAGCCGCTCGCCGCACCCGGAGGCGACTTCCTGCGCCGCGGCGTTGGCGGCCCGCGCGTTGGCGAGCCACAGGTCGTCCTCGAGCATCGCGAGGATCTGCGCCGCGAGATAGCGGCCCTTGCATTGCAGGTGCCCGGCGCGCTTGCGGCGGTAGCGGACCTGCGCGGCGGCTTCGGGGTCGAAGAGGATGACCGCCTCGGCGCCCATACCGCCGTTCTTGATGAAGCCGAAGGCGAGGCTGTCGACAGGGCCGCTGGCGGCGCGTGCAGCCTCCCGGGCCGAACCGCCAAGGAAGGCCGCGGCATTGCCAAAGCGCGCGCCGTCCATGTGGAGACCGAGCCCTCGCGCCTTGGCGAAGGCACCCAGCGCGGCCAGCTCATCAGGGGTATAGGTGCGTCCGTATTCGCTCGCCTGCGTTATCGCGATCGCATGGGGCTGGACCTGGTGCACGTCGTTGCGAATGGGGTCGATAAAGGCCGCGATGCCGTCCGGCGTCAGCTTCGCGCCCTCCCCCTCCACCAGCATCAGCTTTGCGCCGTGAAGGAAGAAGCCGGGCGCCCCGCCCTCGTCCACCTCGATATGCGCCTCGCGGTGGCACACCACCCCGCCGTGGGGTTGGACCATGGTGCCGAGCGCCAGGCAGTTCGCCGCCGTGCCCGTCGCCACCCACAGGGCGGCACACTCGCGCCCGAACAGCGCGGTGAAGCGTGCGTCGAGCTCGGCCGAAAGGCGGTCCCCGTCGTAAGGGTTGTCCGGCTCGTCTGCCGCGCGCATCGCCTCCCACAGCAGGGGGTGGACGGCGGCGGCATTGTCGGACAGGAAGGGCTTGGAGAGGGTCATGGGGCCAAGCCTCTAGCCGCACATTCGGGCGTGACAAGCGGGAGCATAGGGTCATGAGCGACGAAAACGCGAAGGTTACGATCACCCACCACGTGCAGGGTACCGGAGGGCGTTATGTCGCCGCGGTCGAGGGCGAGGTCGAGCAGGGCTACCTCGAATGGGAAGCGGGCGGCGAGAAGCATGGCAAGGAGGTGCGGATCGCCGCGCACACCATCGTGCCGCGCGAGATCGGCGGGCGCGGCGTCGCGAGCGCAATGGTCGCGCGACTGGTCGAGGATGCCGGGCGGCAGGATTTCCTGATCCGCCCCGATTGCTCCTACGTCGCCAAGCGGTTCGCCGAGAACCCGGAGTGGGCCGCGCTGAGGGCCTGAGCGCCCGAAGGTCGGTCGAGCCGCGAATAGTCGGTCGCGGCGATCGTCTTCATCACCGCCGCCCGCAGCGCCCGCGCCTCGGCAAGCGGCACCCCGTGCATTACGAAGGAGCCTCCCGCGAGCCCGAGATGCACCGTCGCATAGCCGGAGGCGCGCGCGACCGGTCCCTGCACGATCTCGACCGAGTGCAGCTTCAGCCGCTGTGCGACCTCCTGCGTGGGCGAGAAGAAGCCGTGGCTTGCGTAGACCTGCTCCTCGTCGAGGGCATGTCGGCGGAACTCCCAGGCGTAGAGGTTGACGCCTACCGACACCAAAATCATCCCTAGCGGAATCAGGAACAGGCCGAAAGGCGCGACGACCGCCGCGACGATGGTGAGCACCACGAACGCGGCCGCATCGCGCAGCAGCATGACGTTGCGGTGCCGCTTGCTTGCGCGGTGCCAGCGGGTCGCGCCGTCGGGCAGGCGGAAGCCAGCGGAGCGTGCGATGCGGTCGATCTCGGGCAGCGTCGCGAAGGGGGCGACGACGTGGCTCTCGCCCCCCTCATCCTGCGCGAGGCTGACGAAGCTGAGCGAGCGCCAGCCAAAGCGGTAGCGAACGAGGCCGGTGTTCACCACCAACCCCTGCACCCGGTGCGCAGGCATGATCACGTCGGTGGTGTTGAGCAGCCCGCGCCGACGGCGGAAGCCGCGCGCCGAGCGGGTCAGGGTGAAGCCCCAGTCGCGCAGCACGGTGCGCACAACACCGGTGGCAAAGCCGATGGCGACGAGGCCGATCAGTCCCGCCAGCGCCGCCAGCGCCTGTGCGAGCAGGCCGATGTTCGCCACCGCCGCGCCTTCTTCCTTGAGCCAGCGGTACCAGAGGTCGACGTCCCAGACATCGACGAAGTTGTCGGCATATTGCAGCGCGCCGCCAAGCACCGCGAAGACCGCGAGCGAGAACTCGAAGGCGCCGAAGGTGAGGAGGCGCCGGGGGGTGACCGCGTAGAGCACCTCGCCGTCTTCGGCCTGCTCGTGCGCCGGCAACGCAGCGACCGAAGCGGGCGGCGCGGCTGAGGCCGCCTCGCCTTCGTCGCGGCGCTCGCGCACCAGCCGGCGCAGCGCCTCGCCCTGCGAGGTGGAGAGGTATTCGAGCGCAAGGTCCTCGCCGCCTCCGGCGCCGGTCTCGAACTTGACCGACACGAGGCCGAACAGCCGCGGCAGGAGCTTCGCCTCGAGGCTCACGTCCTGAATGCGCTCAAAGGGGACCGAGCGGGCCGAACGGCTGAGGACGCCGCTCTCGACGCGGATGTCGGTCTCGCCGATGGTGTAGGTGAGGCGGCGCCACTTGAGCCAGCCGGAGGCCGTGCCGATCACCGCGGCGGCGGCGAAGATGCCGCCGGCCAGCCACAGCCGCTCGCCCCCGCCGACGCCGGAAAAGGCAATGGCCGCCGCGCCGATGATCGCACCGCGGGCCGCGTTCACCGCGCCGAGGACGACGCTGGTCGGCGCGGTGCGCTGCGGACCGCTCACACCGTCTCCCGGCGGATATGCGCGCGGATCGTCTCGCGCATCGCCCGCGCGTCCTCCTCGCCGAGGCCGGGGAGGGCAACGCTCGCATTGTGATTGCCCGCGGTGTGGAGCGTCAGTGTCGCGATGCCGAAGAACCGCTCGAGCGGGCCCTGGGTCACGTCGATGTGCTGCACCCTGCCGAAGGGCACGACGGTGTCCGACCGGAACAGCAGGCCGCGCACCACGCGCAGCCGGTCGGCGCCCATCTGGTAGCCGCGCGCGCCATAGCGCCGGGCGGGGATGCGCAGGATGAGGAGGATCGCGACCAGCAGCACCGCGCCGGAGACAATGCCGGAGGGGATCAGCCCTTCCTCGCGGTTGACCACCTCCACCACCAGCGCGGCGACGAGGAACGGGATCGCCATCAGCGTGGTGCCCACCCGAAGCGCGTGGGCGTAGCCCGGGTGGAGCCTGGTGAGTTCGCCCTCATCCTCGAACGGCGTGGCGGCGGGGGTGAAGGCGGGGGCGGTCTCCATGGTGCTTTAGTTGCGCAATACAGCCTGCGAAGGCAAGCCCTAGCGCAAATATGAGGACGACGGTGCGCCTTCCCGCCCCTAGAACCGGCGGCAAAGCCAACGGGAGAGACCAGACATGACCACGCTTCACTCCAGCCTCGGGCCCAACCCGCGCCTCGTGCGGATGTTCATGGTTGAGAAGGGGCTTGAGGAGGGCCGCGATTTCACCCGGGTGCACTACGACATCATCTCCGGGCAGAACCGCAGCGATGCCGCCTATGTCGCGCGCAATCCGATGGGGACCACCCCGACGCTCGAACTGGACGACGGCACCTGCCTCACCGAGAGCTGGCCGATCTGCGAATATCTGGAGGAACTGCACCCCGAGCCCAACCTGTTCGGCGCCACCCCGTTGGAGCGTGCCACGGTGCGCAAGTGGGCGCGGCTGTTCGACCAGGAGGTGGTCGTGCCGATGACGATGGGCTTCCGCGCCACCACCGGCCGGCCGATGTTCGCGCCGCGGATGAGCGTGCTCTCCGAAAGCGCGGGGGCGGAAATCTTCGCGATGTCGGACGAGAAGTGGCGGCTGTTCGACGGCTTCCTCGCGGGCAAGGACAACATCGCCCTAGGGCGTTTCACCTTTGCCGACCTCCTGATCTTCGCCTTCGCCAATTTCGGCTTCACCGTGGGCTGGAAGCTCCCCGAGGGCACGGACAACCTTGCGCGCTTCGTCGCCAAGCACAACGAGCGCCCCTGCGCGGCGATCTGGAAGGACAGCGAGTAATGCCCGACCTTTCGGGCAAGGTCGCGATCGTCACCGGCTGCGCGAGCGGGATCGGGGCGGCGACCGTCAGGCGCTTTGTCGCCGACGGCGCGAAGGTGCTCGGCACCGATGTCGATGCCGCGCGGGGCAAGGCGCTGTGCCACGAACTGGGCGCGGGCTTCGCGGTGCAGGATGTTGCCGACCGTCCGCTGTGGCCCGTGGTCGTCGCCCGCGCGGTTGAGGAGTTCGGCCGGCTCGACATCCTCGTCAACAACGCCGGGATGGTGAGCCAGGCCGGGATCGGCGACCTGGACGACGCGGCGATGTTCGCCGCGTGGGACCGGGTGCTGGCGGTCAACCTCACCGGCACGATGGCGGGCTGCCGCGCCGCGATCGCGGCGATGCGGAACAATCCGGGCGGGGCGAGCGGCGCGATCGTCAACATCGCCTCGACCACCGCGATCACCCCGCTGCCGACCGATGTCGGCTATTCGGCGAGCAAGGCGGCGGTGAAGGCGCTCACCAAATCGGTCGCCACGTGGTGCGCCAAACAGGGCCTCGCGATCCGCTGCAACACCGTGATCCCGGGCGCGACCCACACCGGGATTCTCGATGCGGCCGAAGAGCACATGCCCGGGTTGATCGCGGCGGTGGCGAAGACTTCGCCGCTGAACCGCTTGGCCGATCCGTCCGAGACCGCCGCTGCCATCGCCTTCCTCGCCAGCGACGAATGCCCCTTCATGACGGGCGCGGAGATGATGGTCGACGGCGCGGCGCTGTCGATCCATCCCGGTTTCTAGCCGCCCTTCATCTTCTCCAGATAGCCGCTGGGGCCCATCTGTGCGGCGGTCCAGGCGAAGATCGCGAGGCTTGCCACCCCAGCGGCAAGGCACACCCCGAACACCGCCACCGCCAGCGCGCTGTCGCCGTGGCTGGCCTTGAGCGTGTCGCTCAGCGCGCCGATCACGCCGAGGCCCAATGTCTGGCCGATCAGGTTGTTGAAGAACAGCGCGATCGCCACCGCGAAGCCTCGACTGGCAGGCTCGACTGCGGCCTGCACGCCCGAGAGGATCCCCGCCTGACTGGCGACGTAGATCGCATAGGCGATGCCGAACCAGATGAGGAAGGGGACGAAGCCGGTCGAGGTGAGGCTCAGCGCAAGCGGCGCGACGCAGCCGAGGCTGACGACGCCGGGCAGCCACGCCCGCCACCGCTCGTCGCGCCGGGTCAGCCACTGGGTCACGTAGCCGCCGAGGATCGGCCCCGGAATGCCCCCGAGGAAGAAGGTGAAGCCGAGGTATAGCCCGACGTCGCCGGTCGAGATCGGGAACATCCGCAGCATCACCGCCGCCATCCAGAAGGCGAGGCCGTAGCCGATCATGATCTGCACCGCCCAGCCCAAGGCCAGCCCCATGAACACGCGGTTGGTGATGAGG
>JBJTSG010000362.1:0-3040 GCA_046076505.1 Erythrobacter sp.
CCGAAGAAGCGCTGCTTGGCGGACTCGAAGGCAGAACGCGCAGCAGATTTGGCCTGGCGGTTCAGCGTGGCGCTGTCGCCCGTGATGTTGGCGGCCTCCATCGCGGCGGTGAGATTGTTATGGATGATGGCAAAAGCCCCAGCATAGGCATCGTAGATGCTGCGCTGCTCGGGGGTCAGCGCGTGCTCCAGCATTTCATATTCGACACCGTCATAGGAAAGCGAGCGTGTGTAGAGGCCGAGTGAGCGCAGATCGCGCGCGAGGACCTCCATCGCAGCCACGCCGCCGGCCTCTATGGCCTGAACGAACTCAGCGCCGGTGGCAAAGGGAAAGTCCTCCCCGCCCCAAAGCCCGAGGCGTTGCGCATAGGCGAGGTTGTGGACGGTCGTTGCACCGGTGGCCGAGACATAGACCACGCGGGCATTGGGCAGCTTGTGCTGCAGGCGCAGGCCCGCCCTACCCTGCTGCGAAGCTTCCGTGTCACCGCGCTCGCCCTTCGACCCGGCGGCATTCGCCATGGCATGGCTTTCGTCAAACAGGATCACCCCATCGAAATCCGCACCCAGCCAATCAACGATCTGGTCGACGCGGGATTTCTTGGCGCCCCGCTCTTCGGAGCGCAGGGTGGCGTAAGTGGTGAAGAGGATGCCCTCGGTCAGCGGGATGTCGCGACCTTGCGCGAAACGGGAAAGCGGCGTGACCAGCAGCCGCTCCTGGCCGAGTGCGGACCAATCGCGCTGCGCGTCCTCGAGCAGCTTGTCACTCTTCGAGATCCAGAGCGCCTTGCGACGGCCCTGGCACCAGTTGTCGAGCAGGATCCCGGCCGACTGGCGGCCCTTGCCCGCCCCGGTGCCGTCGCCAAGGAAGAAGCCGCGGCGGAAGCGGACAGCGTGTGCGGCATCGTCCGGCGCGGCCGAAACGATGTCGCCGGTTTCATCGACGGTCCACGATCCGGCGAGATAGGCGCCATGTGCCTCGCCCGCGTAGATGACTGTCTCCAGTTGCGCGTCTGAGAGCAGGCCGTCGTGCAGAACGGCCGCGGGGAGTTTCAGGCGGTAGGAGGGTTTCGGGGGTGCGACCGAGGCCATTGCCGCCGACTGCACCAGTTTGGTCGGGTGCGGGGCAGCGCCAAGGATGTCGATGGCCTGCAGGCGGAAGGTCTCGTAGATCGCATCGGACAGACGCGCAGCGCCGAGATCGTCCGCGGCCTCGCGCAGGGTGTAGACGAGGTCTTCGGCATCCGGCGTGGTGACATGGGCATCGGGCTTCGCCGCAAACGTTGCACGCGATTTCCCAGCCGGGGTGGCGGACGCACGGGGAGGAATTCCCGGGAAGGGGGAAGTGGACAGGGGTCGAGCGACATCGCGCACATCCATCTCGAGGCGTGGCGGGACCTCTGATGCGATCCGGGCGAGGAGCTGCTGCGCATCGACGGACATCGGCCTGGCGAGATCGGCGGTGATGCCACCCCGTTCGCCACCCCGGCATTGGTCGAAGACTGAGATCCGCGTCTCGAAACTGGTACCATGTTTGGCAAACGCTGCACCGGAAACAGCGCCGGTGAAGACCAGACGGGCATTCTCGGTCAGTCGGCCGAAGGTCCCGGACCAGGCGGGCGCATCAGGTGCGAAGCTTGCGCCGGTGATCGCGACCAGTCGCCCGCCGGGGGCAAGGCGCGCTAGAGCAGTGCGCAGATGCCGCGCCGTCGCCTCGGTACTGCGGCCATCGACATTGGCCACGGCCGAGAAGGGCGGGTTCATCAGGATGACGCTCGGGCGGACACCTGCATCCAGATGATCGTCGATCTGCGCGGCATCAAAGGTGGTGACGGCGCGCCCTGGAAAGAGAAGACGCAGAAGATCGGCGCGGATGTCCGCCAGCTCGTTCAGCGCGAGACTGCCGCCCGCGATCTCGGCGAGGATCGCGAGAAGCCCGGTCCCAGCGGAAGGCTCGAGGACGAGGTCACGCGGGGTGATCTGCGCCGCCGCCAAGGCCGCGAGCCCCATGGGCAGCGGAGTCGAGAATTGCTGGAAGCGCTTCATTTCCTCCGAGCGCCGGGTATGCGTCGGCAAGAGGCCCGCCACCTTGGCGAAGATCGGTAGCAGCGCCGCAGGCGAGCCGGCACGGGCGAGCAGCGCGCGGCCGAATTTCCGCAGGAAGAGGACCAGCGCCACCTCGCCCGCCTCATAAGCGAGCTTCCAATCCCAGGCGCCATCGGCATCGGAGCCGCCAAAGGCGCGCTCCATCTCCAGCCGCAGACGCAGCACGTCGATCTGGAAGCCTTGGGCGAGATCGGGCTGCAGAGCCTCGGCCACGGCGAGGATCGCGGGCGCGGGATCGCGAGATTGAACAGGAACGGGAGGCGCAACAGGCGCGAGATAGGTCATCGGGAAGCTCCGGAATGAGGGACAGGGACCGGCCCGGACACCCTCTCTCGGGCACCCTCAGGCCTGATCTCCCCCGCCCCCCCTCTTCCTCTCGCGCCGACGCGTCCCGGTTGCTTGACTTGATTTTGTTCCTGTTATGTTCTATTTTGAAAGCCAAGCCAGCAAGGGAGTTTCCCGATGGACAGCACCACATACGCCCTGCCCGCGACGCCCAAGCAGATCGCCTATGCGCGCTCGCTCGCCCTGCGCAACCAGACCCTTCTGCCCTGGGAGGTCCAGCAGGATCGCCGGTCCCTGAGCGCCTGGATCGAGGCGCAGGCCCAGCTGAAGCCGGTATCCAAAATGGACCGGCTGCCTACGTCAAAGCAGGTGGCCTTCGCGGAGAAACTCGCTCGGATCAAACGGCGCGCCGTCCCGGACGAATGCTTCCGCGACAAGGGGCTGATGTCGAAGTGGATCGACGGGAACAGGTGAGCTTGACATTAGCTGGTTCCGGCCTGCCGGAGCTTCTGCCATACCGTGGCTTGGCAACCGCAGCTCAATTGCCAACCTATAGGTTGGCAGGTGCGAGCTTCAGGACTTCAACCTCTGTCAAACTCCTGTCCGAGCCGCGCCAGATCCGCGAGTGCGGCATCTTTTTTCTGCATGTCGTC
>JBJTSG010000363.1:0-8312 GCA_046076505.1 Erythrobacter sp.
CTCGCGATCTGCAGGCCGCCGCCGAAGCACACCCCGTGGATCGCGGCGATCACCGGCACGGGGAGCTTCCTCCACTGCATCGCCACCTGCTGCGGGCGGTTGGCGTTGCCGTAGGTGCGCTCGGTGAGGGCGGGTTCGTCCTCGGGAGGCTTGCGCGAGAAGTTGGAGAGGTCGAGCCCGGCGCAGAAGGCCCGGCCCTCGCCCGACAGCACCACCGCGCGCAGCCCCTTCATGTGGTGCAGGGCGTGCCCAGCCTCGATAATCCGCTGAAACATCTCCGGGTCGAGCGCGTTCATCTTGTCTGCCCGCACGAGGCGGACCTCGGCGACGCCGTCCTCGCCCAGCTCGATTGCGACACGGTCGTTGGCGATGGTGGTGGCGGTAGCGGACATGGCGGTGTGATCCCTCGAAACGGCGCGAAACGCCGGGGGAGATTGCCCTGTCGCCCCGGCGCTGTCCAGAGCGGCTAGTGGCCGCGCGGCCGCGGCACCGCGAACGCGCCGCCAGTGTCGAGCCCATAGCCCCCGGCCGGTCCCGCAACGACCAACCCCGCAAGGCCGAAGGCCGAAAGCCTGGTGACGAGCCGCGCGACGTGATCGGCAAGGTCCCCCGCAGCGCAGCCGAAGCGCACCCGGCGCAGGTCAGCCATCAATGCGGTGTCGGCGACGATCTCGCCCGGGCGCTCGGCAAGCCGCCAGAGGATCGCGAACTCGCGGTGGCTGAGACCGAGCCAGCGATCCTCGACCCGCCCGTCGTGATGGGTGAGGTCAAGCGTCAGGTCGCCCGCCTCGCGAAAGCGCGGCGTGGCGATGTCCGAGGCGGGGAAGTGGCCGAGACCGGGAAGCGCGTTCACAACAGCCCTCCCGCGCGCATCGAGTAGACCGCGTGGCGCGTGAAGATCAGGTGGTCGACGAGCGCGATGTCGAGCGCCCCGGCAACATCGGCGAGACGGCGGGTCGCGGCGATGTCGCGGCCGCTTGGGCGGCAATGGCCCGAGGGATGGCTGTGGGCGAGGATAAGCCCGGCGGCATTGAGGCGAAGCGCCTCGCCGAGCAGCGATCGCATCCGCAGGGTCAGCACGCTCATCGTGCCGATCCCGCAAGGCGCATCGCCCAGCCAGCCGCGCCGCGCGTCGACGAAGATCGCATGGCCGCGCTCTTGCGTGACCGGTGGAGCGAGCACGACGTCGCGCAGGTAGGCGACTAGCGCCGTGGTGCGCTGTTCGGGGGACGTGGCGCTCGGGCGCGCGGCCTCTGAGCCCGCAGACGTCAGGAGTGGCACCGGCGCAGGTCCTGTGCGCGGGTCGGGAGCGGCGGGCAGTCGAGCGGAGCGATCAAGCGCGCCACCATTGCAGGCCGGTTGAGCCGGGCCGCCATTCGCGATAGGCGCCGAACCGCCGCTCGCGCGCCCTGTGGCGCAGGAAACCGCCGAAGATCAGGAGCAACTGGCAATAGGACGGCCCGATCACCAGCACCGCTAACGCGAAGGGATTGATGCCGTCGATCAGCGAGCGCACGAGATGCGCGCCGACCGCGACGAGCTGGAAGCCGGCGATCCACAGCGGGTAGTTCCGATTCGCCTGCAGGGCGACGCCGACGAACAACGCCGCCGCCAGAAGGTCGAGGAAGAAGCCGAGCGCGGCGCCGGAGCCGATCTCGAGATATTGCACGCCGAGCCAGCGAAGCGGGTAGATCGGCACCACCATAGTCGCAAGGAAGATCGCGATCACCCACCGCTCCGGGGCCCCGCCCCATCGCCAGATCGCTGCGGCAAGCAGAATGCTGGAGAGGTGCTGGGCGGGGACCCGGTACGCGTTGAACCATTCGAGCAGGTCGGCAAGCATCAGGCCTCGGCGGGTTCCTTCTGGACCGCAACGGCTTCGATGTCGGCGGGCGGGATGGTCGTGGGGTTGCCCATGTCGCCGCCCGCGTGGACCCTCGCGACCTTGCTGAGTTCGTCATGCACGCGCAGCAGGTTGGTCGACATCGCGAGCGCCTGGCTTTCCGCTTCGGTGAGGCGCAGCAGCGCGCGCTGGCCGGTGTTCACCTCGACCGCGGGGTTCTGGCGGGCAGTGAGCATCGCCTGCTTCAGGCGCGCCATCGCGATGATCGCCTCGTCGGCGAGCGCTTCGGCTTCGCGGATCAGCTTCTTAAGGTTCTGGGCGTCGGCAAGGATACGGTCTTCCATTGCATGTCTCCAGCGGTACCGGTGCTCACCCGGCCGCGATCTTGCTGTTCCCGGAGTATAGTGCCTTGCCTTCCGTTGCCGCGCTGAGGGTCACGGCTGCCGTCACCGCGAGGACCACGGCAGCGAGGATTCCCGAGGCGATCCCGACGATCGCGCCGAGGCGGAACAGGACGGCATGCTCACCATCGAGCACTCCGGGGACCACCCTGGGCTCGCCGGCCTTCAGCCATGGTGCCTGCTCGATGAGCGGCATCGCATCGCTGAGGACCAGATGACCCGGGTCGTCCCGGTCGCCGAATTCAGCCAGTTCGGCCGGGCCGTTAACCTGAGAAATTGTGTATGCAGTTTCGCTGAAGACCCGGTCCCGCGCGGGCACGGGCGTCTGTTCCAGGGCCTCGCCAGGTGTGGTTTCGGGCGCTTCGCGGGGAAGAGTGGCGCGAAAATTCTCGACCAGTTCGCCAAGGCTGCCGGCACGGTAGAAGTCCTTGAGCGCGCGGATGTGCTGGTTGATCCGGGTTTCGGAAACGCCGAGTTCGGATGCGATCACCTTGATCGGCACCCGCCGATCGATGCGCTCCATCACGGCTCGCTGCCGGTCGGTCAGCCGTCGAACGGCTCCGGACGCCATGGAAGTCTCCTCGTGCGATTCACCCGATTTGCCGCACTACCTAACTAATTTCGGACGTAACGTTAATTCTAAATCGGACGAAATTGCTCTCATTTTAAGCCAAATACCTTACGCGCCTTATGCCGCCGAGCTGTTTACGCCGAGCGACTGGAGATAGCGGCGAATGTTGCGCGCGGCCTGGCGCAGGCGCTGCTCGTTCTCGACCATCGCGATCCGCACGTAGCCCTCGCCGTTCTCGCCGTATCCGACGCCCGGGGCGACGGCCACCTGCGCCTGCGTGAGAAGCTGCTTGGAGAACTCGAGGCTGCCCATCGACTTCAGCGCCGGGGGCAACGGCGCCCAAGCGAACATCGAGGCGGGCGGCGGCGGGATCTCCCAGCCGGCGCGCCCGAACGCCTCGACCATCACGTCCCGGCGCTTCTGGTAGAGCGCGCGGTTGGTTTCGATGATGTCCTGCGGCCCGTTCAGCGCCGCGCAGGCCGCCGCCTGGATCGGCGTGAAGGCGCCGTAGTCGAGGTAGGACTTCACCCGCGTCAACGCCGCGATCAGCTGGCGGTTGCCCACCGCAAAGCCCATCCGCCAGCCGGCCATCGAATAGGTCTTCGACATCGAGGTGAACTCGATCGCCACGTCCTTGGCGCCCGGCACCTGCATGATCGAGGGCGTCGGATTGCCGTCGAAGTAGAGCTCGGAATAGGCAAGGTCGCTGACCACCCAGACCTGGTTCTCCTTCGCCCAGGCGACCAGACGCTCATAGAAGGCGAGGTCGACAATCTCGGACGTCGGGTTGGACGGGTAGCTCACCACCAGCACGCTGGGGCGCGGGACGGTGTAGTTCATCGCCCGCTCGAGCGATTCCCAATAGTGCTCGTCGGGCGTCACCGGGACCGAGCGGATCGTGGCGCCGGCGATGATGAAGCCGAAGGTGTGGATCGGGTAGGACGGGTTGGGCGCGAGCACCACGTCGCCGGGCGCGATGATCGCGGTGGCGAGGCTCGAGAGGCCCTCCTTCGAGCCCATCGTCACCACCACCTCGGTCTCGGGATCGAGCTCCACCCCGAAGTGGCGCGCGTAGTAGCCCGCCTGGGCGCGGCGCAGGCCCGGGATGCCCTTCGATTGCGAATAGCCGTGCGCGTCGGGCTTGGCCGCCACCTCGCACAGCTTGTCGATGACGTGCTGCGGCGGGGGCTGATCGGGGTTGCCCATGCCGAGGTCGATGATGTCCTGCCCGGCCAGACGGGCCGCATGACGCATGGCGTTCACCTCCGCGATCACGTAGGGGGGCATCCGCTTCATGCGATAGAACTGGTCGTTCATGGCCGTCATCACCTCGTCTTGAACGGTGCCCATCAGGCCCCGTCCGTTCTCCCTAGGCGAAGTATGCGCTTGCAGGGAAGCGGGTTTTGGGACGAGTTGCGAGCGACCCCGATTGGCGGCACAATTCGGGCGCAATGGCCGGGCGAAGGGACGATAGCGGGCAATGGCACAGGATGGCGACCTCATGGCGGCAGCGGGCGAGGGCCTGAAGGGCTTCCTCGACATGCAGGGCGAGGCGATGCGTGAGATGATGGGCGGCAAGGGGCTGGAGGGCCTGCTCGGCGAGACGCCGGGCGCAGGCGACATGGCCGAATGGGCGGAGACTGGTGCCCAGCTCCAGCAGCTGTGGCTCGACTTCGCCACCTACCAGGCGCAGGCCGCGGCCGAGAAGGCGAGCCAGGGCGCGGCGGCGAGCGCGGCAGGCCTCATGGACCCGGCGCAGTGGCTGGTCATGTCGCAGGCGATGCTCGGACAGATGCCCAAGGGCATATTCGAGGCTGCGGGCAAGCTCGCGCAGGACCAGATGCAGCTGTGGTCCGGGGTCATGCAGAGCTTCGCAGCGGGCGCAACCGGCGGGAAGGCGGCCGAGGTGCCAGACGCCGCCGCGCTCCCCAAATCGGACCGCCGCTTCGCCGATCCGGCATGGCGCGAGCACCCGGCGTTCCTGCTCCTCCACCAGACCTACCTGATGCTCGCGGATTACTTCCGCACCGCGGTCAGGGGCATGGACGGGCTCGACAAGGCGAAGCGCCAGCAGCTGGAATTCGCGGTGAGCGCGCTCGCCGAGGCGATGAGCCCGGACAACTTCCTCGCCTTGAACCCAGTGGTGCTGAAGCGCACGGTCGAGACCAAGGGCGCGAACCTCGTGAAGGGGATGCGGCACCTCGTCAATGACCTGAAACGCGGGCAGCTCACCCACACCGACCCCGATGCCTTCCGCCTCGGCGAGAACCTCGCCGCGACGCCGGGCAAAGTGGTGCACGAGACGCCGCTCTATCAGCTGATCCAGTATTCGCCGACCACCGACGAGGTGCTCGAGGTCCCGCTGGTGATCTTCCCGCCGTGGATCAACCGCTTCTACATCCTCGACCTCACGCCCAAGAAAAGCTTCATCAAGTGGGCGGTCGACCAGGGGATCACGGTTTTCGTGGTCAGCTGGAAGAGCGCCGACGAGACCATGTCCGACGTGGTGTGGGACGACTACATCCGCGGCCAGATCGAGGCAATCGACCACGTCCGCGCGCGGCTCGACGTGCCCGCCGTCCACACCATCGGCTACTGCGTGGCGGGGACGACGCTGGCCGCCACGCTCGCCGTGCTCCACCGCCGGGGCGAACAGGACAAGATCAAGTCCGCGACCTTCTTCACCGCGCAGGTCGATTTCGAGCGGGCGGGCGACCTCAAGAACTTCATCGATGAAGGCCAGCTCGAGATGATCGGACAGCTCTCCCCGCAGGGCTATCTCGACGGGCGCTACCTTGCGGCGACCTTCAATGCGCTGCGCGGGCGCGACCTCATCTGGAACTACGTCGTCAACAACTACCTCTTGGGCGAGGACTACCCGGCCTTCGACCTGCTCCACTGGAACGGCGACGTCACCAACCTGCCCGCCAAGTGGCACAATGCCTACCTGCGCGACCTCTACCGCGACAACAAGCTGGTGGTCCCCGATGCACTGTCGGCCGACGGCACGCCGATCGACCTGACGCGGGTCGCCACCCCCACCTTCGTCCAGGCGGGGCGCGAGGACCACATCGCGCCCGCCGAGAGCGTGTGGCGCATCACCAAGCACTTTACTGGCCCGGTCGAGTTCCTGCTCGCAGGCTCGGGCCACATCGCCGGCGTGGTCAATCCCCCGGCGGCGGGCAAGTACCAGTACTGGGTCGGCGACAGCGCCGCCCCCTCCTTGAAGGACTTCGTCGCGGGTGCGACCGAGCACCCGGGAAGCTGGTGGCCGCATTGGCTCGAGTGGCTCCACAAGCAGTCCGACACCAAGGTTCCGGCGGAAGGCAAGCGGACGCCGGGAGGGCCCGGCGACACGGTGATTGAGGACGCACCGGGACGCTATGTGAAGACCCGCTGAGGGTGGCTTCGGCCACAAAGTACATGCAGGTCCGAGGAATCAACCCGCTGAACGAACACGCTTTCCAACATAATTGTGCACTGCACAAAAAGACTTGACTTCGCATCCGCACGCACTATTTTGTGCAGTGCAACATTGGAGCGAAGGTCATCATGTCCGACGTTGAAAAGATCGCTGCTGCCAAGCCGGTGAAGGCGCCCGCGCCGACGGTCGCCAAGATCGATGCCGCCGCCGAGAAGGCCTACGCCGAGGCGGCCGCGAAGATCGCGCCGGCCAAGTCGGCCGCGCCGAAGGCCGAAGCCGCGCCCGCTCCGGTCGCCAAGCTCGCCGCGGCGCCCCGCAAGGCCGTGCCCGCCAAGAAGGCGGTCAAGGTCAAGGGCGCTGCCAAGACCGTCAAGAAGACGGCCAAGACCATCACCGCCAAGCTCCCGGTCAAGAAGGCCGCGCTTGCAGGGACCGCCAAAGCGCCTGCCGCCGCGCCGAAGACCTCCACCGTCACCAAGCTCAAGGATACCGTCATGGAAACCGTCGAAACCGTCAAGAACACCGACTTCACCGCCACCGCCAAGGCTGCCTTCACCGAGGCCCAGGCCCGCGCCAAGACCGCCTATGCCAAGGGCACCGAGTTCGCCGGCGAAGCCACCGAGTTCACCAAGGCGAACCTCGAAGCGGTCGTCGAGAGCGGCAAGATCCTCTTCGCCGGCGCGCAGGAACTGCTCAAGCACAACGTCGAGACCGGCAAGACCGTGGTCGAGACCCTCACCGAAGACGCCAAGAAGGTCGCCGCGGTGAAGTCGCCGACCGAGCTGTTCCAGCTGCAGGGCGAGATCGCCCGTCGCAACTTCGATGCGGCCGTCGCCTACGGTTCGAAGCGCACCGAAGCCTGGGTGAAGCTCTACAACGACGCCTTCGCCCCGATCTCGAACCGCGTCAGCATCGCGGTCGAGAAGGTGAAGGCCGCCGCGTAATCGGCACAGTTTCTGGACCGGGCCTCTCTCCTCTCTCTCCCAACCCGGTTCACGAGAGCGCGCTGAAAAGCGCAAGGCCCGGTCAAGCCCTGCTTGGCCGGGCCTTTTCTCGCGTGCGTGACGACCCACCCCGCTGCGACTGGCCGGTAAGCTGTCGCGCACCCCTCCCCGCCCGCTTGAGGGGGGGGCCGGGGGTGGGCTCGGGCACGCCAAATGTTTCGCACCTACCGCTTGCGCCCCGGCCAGCGAATCCCATAATGGGGGGCTCATGCGATCCCCCACTTCCGCCTCCAGCGCACGGCGCGAAACGATGCCCTCGTGGCTGGCCGCGCCCGTGCCCGCCGCCGAGGACGAGGACGGCGGGAAGGACAGCGGCGGGCAGGGCCAGGTCGGTGTCGCCACCAAGACCCGCGCCAAGCCCAAGAAGCCCAGCCAGTACAAGGTGCTGATGCTGAACGATGACTACACCCCGATGGAATTCGTGGTGCTGGTCCTGAAGCGCTTCTTCGGCATGGACCTCGAACAGGCGACCCGGGTGATGCTCCACGTCCACCAGCGCGGCGTGGGCGTGTGCGGGATCTTCACCTACGAGGTCGCCGAGACCAAGGTGAACCAGGTGATGGACTTCGCCCGCCAGAACCAGCACCCGCTCCAGTGCACGCTGGAAAAGGCCTGAGCGCAGCGGGGTGAGGCAGCCTCACCACCCCGAACCCGATCCGGTCCTGCCCGGACAGGAAAGCGTCTGGGACTACCCCCGCCCCGCGATTGCCGAACCAACCGACCGGCACATCCGCATCGTCCACCGGGGCGTGGTGCTCGCCGACACCCGCGCCGCGTGGCGCACGCTCGAAACCTCGCACCCGCCGACCTACTATCTGCCGCAGGCCGATATCGCGATGGCGCACCTGCGCCCCAACCCCGCGCGCTCGATCTGCGAGTGGAAGGGGCAGGCGGCCTATTGGGACGTGGTCTTAGGCGACGAGCGCCTGCGAGCGGCCGGCTGGTCCTACCCTTCCCCCACGCCTGCCTTCGCCGGGATCGCCGGCCACATCGCCTTCTACTCCGCGCCTTTCGACGAAGTGACCGTCGACGGCGAGCCGGTCACGCCCCAGCCCGGCGGCTTCTACGG
>JBJTSG010000364.1:0-8877 GCA_046076505.1 Erythrobacter sp.
CCGCCCACCCGCAGCCCCTCGCTGCCGAGGCGCATCTCGTGGCCGAGCTGGTAGGTCTGCTGCTCGGCGAAGTCGGCGGTGCTGAACACCGCGAGCGAGGTGCGGTCGCCGAGCCCGGTCACGTCGTAGACCTCGGCTCTCAGGACACCGCCGTAGCGGCCGATCGCCTGCGAGCCGAGGTTCTGGACGTTGAGATCGATCATCGCCTTCTGGCGCACCACCGCGATCTCGCCCACGAGGTCGCCCGGCGCGCCGCCCGCAGCAGGGCGCAGCGACAGGCGCACGTCGACCCCGGGCAGGTCGTCAGCGAGCAGCAGGTAGCGCTCGGCCTCCTCGGTGTTGAACACCACGGCCTTGGTCAGCTTCTCGAGATAGGCTGCGACGAGCTTCTCGGACGGCCCCGCCTCCCCGCGGACGCGCACGGCGGTGAGGCGGCCGAAGATCACCCGGAAATCGGGGATGCCATCGGCAAGGCTCTGCTCGAGGATCTCGACGGTCGCGAGGTAGCCCTTCGTGCGCAGCAGCGCGTTCGCCTCGGCGCGGATGTCGCACAGCACTGCGACCGGCATCTCGCGCCCGACGTACTTTGCATAGGCCGGCTCGAGCGAAAGGCCGGGCACGGGCTCGAGGCCGGCGAAGGCGGCGCCCTTCACGGTGAACCGGATCTGGGCGAACTCGGGCCGGTCGAGCGCGCAAGGGGGGCGCTCCAGCCCACCCTCGATGGTCAGCGTCGGGTGGGTCTCCTCGCGCCGGAGTTCGGGCGGCAGGAGGTCGCTGCGGTTGGGCGGGGTGAGGGCGGCGGGAGGAAGCGCCGGGGGCTGCTGCGCCAGCGCGGGGGCGCTCGTAGCGGCGAGCACGAGGCCTGCGAAGGCAAGGCGAACGGCGCGCGGCAGGCTGGCGTGACGGTGCGGCACATTTCCCCCCAAGCAAGCACGGCACTCGCGCGCTGCGCGCCTTGCGTGGGCTGGCCGATTCCCCTCGGACCGGCCTGCGCGCATCCCCTGAGCCCTGTGCCGAGGGAGAGTACTACGGCCACCTGCAAACACAAGCGGGCATCCACTGCCCACAATGGGCAATGGCGCGATTTGTGATGTTTTTCAGGTCGCCACCCGGCCGGTGACACTGGCCCGCAGGCGCCATCGACGGAGGCTCAGTTGCCCGCGGCGAGCATCACCTTGGCCGAGGCGCCGGACAGCGCGCCGGCCTCGACCGGCAACTTCGCCGGACGCGTGGCGGTCGGATAGGCCTTACCGAGCAGCGCGAGCGCCTCGGAGATGCGCGCGTGGGCTTCCGGGTTCTCGGCCTTGATCGCCGTGCGGGAGGCGGCGAAGCTGCTCGCCGCGACGCGGGCAAAGCCGTAGCCGTCGAGATAGGGTTCGTAGGCGGCATCCGTGGCAAGGCGGCGGTACAGGGCCGAGGAACGCTCGATCATGTCGGCGATCACGCCGGTGGAGACCTTGGCCGGGCTGGCGCTGCCCTTGGGCGCCTTCTGCGCCGCGGCGCGCAGGCCTGCGATGATCTTGTCGTAGGCCGCGTTGACCTCGGCGACGCTCTTGCCGGCGAGCGCCGCATCCGAGGCGGCGGAGAACAGCGGCTTGACGTCGGCGACGCCGAGCTTGGTGAAGACCGGGTCCATGTCGAGCAGCACTTCGCTCACCGGGTGCGCGAACATCTCGGCGGCGGCCTCCTTCTTGCCCGCAGCATAGGCATCCTTGGCGGCGGCGACATGGGCCTCGGCCACTGCGAGCGCGATGCCATAGGCGATCGGGTCGCTAGCCGCATCGGCAACCGCAACGCCGCCCTCGCCCTCCCCGCCCGATGCGGCAGCTTCGCCCTCGCCGGAGCCGCCTTCGCCTTCCCCTGCGGTAGCGGCCGCGGTCGGAGCGGGGGTCGCCCCCTCGGCGCCGGCCTCGCCGCCCGCCTCGCCCCCGCTGCACGCAGCAAGCAACCCGCCCGCAAGCGCGGTGCCGAGGCCAAGCTGGGTCCAGAGTTTGAGCGTGCTGTTCATGGGGAAGCGGTCCTTTGCGGGGAGGTGTTGAAGCGTCCGCCTCTTGGCTCAGATGATAATCGCTCGCAAGAGTCTTTCGCATCAAGAGACTTGCGGGCTCGAAGTATGCCGCCTAGTGCAATGTTACAACATCACAGAAGTGAGCCTCCCCTAACATGACCCAGGTTCTCGACCGCTGCGCCCGCCTTGACGAGGATCCGCGCGTGCTCCGCACGATCGGCGATGAGGACTGCAACCTCGCAGTCTGGCTGCGCCCTGCCTTCGCCGATTTCGCCCCACTCATCGCCGGCAACCCGCAGGACCTGCGCTTTGTGAGCGGCCCCGAGGGGCTCGCGGAGCGCCTGACGGGCGAGCTGGCGGCGGCGGGATACGGGGGCGGGGAGGATCTCCACCGCGCCCTCGCCGCGGATGCCGCTGCCCTTGCCCGGCTGTTCTGCGAGACGCTCGCGCTGGCGCGTTTCGAGCTGCGGCTCGAGGTCGTGCGCACCGATTCCTGCCGCAAGTTCCACGCCGACTACGTCACCGCGCGGCTCATCACCACCTATGTCGGGGAAGGCACGCAGTGGCTGGACGGGGGCGACGCGGCGCGCTTCGCGGCGGGCGCGGAGCCGCGCCGGATCAACCGTCTCGCCGCGTTTGATGTCGGCCTGTTCAAGGGCAAGCTCGCGACGGGCACCCCCGCGATCCACCGCTCGCCGCCGATCGTCGGAACCGCAGGCGGCGCGCGGCTGCTGCTGGTGCTCAATCCGGCGATCCGGTCCATCCCCGAAGAGCAGGATTTGCCCCTTCCGCAGCCCGGCCATCTCGCCTAACAGGCGCGCCATGCGCCCCGGGGGCGCGGACATCCGTGAGAGAGGAAAGCTGCCCGATGAAGAAGTTCCTGCTGGCCGGGGCCTCGGCCCTGATCGCCGCCCTGCCGCACGCCGCGATGGCCGACGAGGGGATGTGGCTGCCGAGCCAGACCGCCGCGATCGCCGACCAGATGAAGGCTGCCGGGCTGGAGCTCGACGCCAAGACGCTGGGCGACCTCCAGCGCCCGCCGCTGACCGCGATCGCCTCGCTGGGCGGCTGCTCTGCCGCGTTCCTCTCGCCCGAGGGCCTCGTCGCGACCAACCACCACTGCGTGGCGGGCTCGCTCCAGTACAATTCCTCGCCGCAGAACGACTACCTCACCAATGGCTTCCTCGCGAAGACCCTCGGCGACGAGCTGCCCGCCGCGCCGGGCAGCCGCATCTATGTCATCGAGGACCTGCGCGACGTCTCGAAGGACATGCTCAAGGGCGCCGAGAAGCTGACCGGCCGCGCGCGCTACGACCTGCTCCAGGCCAACCGCACCGCGCTGATCGAGGCGTGCGAGAAGCTTCCCAACCGTCGCTGCGATGTGCGCGGCTATTTCGGCGGGCAGCAGTACTGGCTCCAGCAGCAGCTCGAGATCAAGGACGTGCGCCTCGTCTATGCCCCGGCCGCGGGCGTCGGCAATTTCGGCGGCGAGAAGGACAACTGGATGTGGCCGCGCCACACCGGCGACTTCTCCTTCTACCGCGCCTACGTGGCGCCGGACGGCTCGTCCGCGACCTTCAGCGAAGACAACCTGCCCTTCAAGCCCAAGGCCTGGCTGCCGGTCGCCAAGGAAGGCGTCAAGGAAGGCGACTTCGTGATGGTTGCTGGCTTCCCCGGCACCACCGAGCGCCTGCGCACCGCCGAGGAAGCGCGCTTCTACTACGAGGAGCTCTACCCCTATCAGCAGAAGATGCTCACGAGTTATGCCAACCGCATCGTCGAGCTCACTGGCACCGATCAGGCTGCGGTGATCGCCTATGCGGCGACGCTGCGCGGCACCGACAACTACAAGAAGAAGATCGCCGGCCAGCTCGAAGGCGCCGACGCGATCTCGCTGGTCAAGAAGAAGGCCGACGAGGAAGCATTGTTCCGCGCGTGGATCAAGGCCGATCCCAAGCGCGAGGCGAAGTACGGCGCGGCGCTGGCCGAGCTCGACAGGCTGGTGCTCGAAAGCGACGCCACCTCGCTCGCCGATGCGAAGAAAGGCATGCTGGGCCGCGGCCAACTCTTCGGCGCGGCACGCACGCTCTATCGTTGGGCGATGGAGCAAGCCAAGCCCGACAAGCAGCGCGAGCCCGGCTACCAGGAGCGTGACCGCACCTTCATGACCCAGCGCATGCAGATCATCGAACGCCGCTACGTGCCGGCGATCGACCAGGCGCTGTGGGCGGACGGCATCGCCGAATACCGCACGCTTCCCGCCGACCAGCGGATGAAGAGCTTCGATGCCTTCATGGAAGGGCGCGACCTCGCCTCGTTCTATGCCGGGAGCGAACTCGGCAACACCGCCAAGCGCCTCGAGTGGATGGGCAAGTCGGTCGCCGACTTCAAGGCTTCGAACGATCCCTTCATCCAGCTCGCCGTCGCCACCGCTGACGAGGCAATGGCGGCCGAAGCCGCCGACAAGGAGATGTCGGGCAAGATCCAGAAGGCCCGCTCGGCCGTGATGGAAGCGCGCCTCGCCTACGCCGCCTCGCAAGGTCGGGCAATGTACCCAGACGCCAACGGCTCGCTGCGCTTCACATATGGCAAGGTCACCGGCAAGAAAGTCGACGGCCAGATCTGGACGCCCTTCACCACGGCGGAAGGGATCGTCGCCAAGAACACCGGCCGCGGCGAGTTCAACGCGCCCGCCAAGATGATCGACCTCATCAAGGCAAAGGACTACGGCCGCTACGCCGTGAAGGAACTGGGCACGCTGCCCGTCGACTTCATGTCGACGGTCGACATCACCAATGGCAACTCAGGGTCCTCGACCCTCAACGCGAGGGGCGAATTCGTCGGCCTCGCCTTCGACGGCACGATCGAGGGCGTCGTGTCCGACTGGATGTACGATCCTGCCATCAACCGCACGATCCATGTCGACAGCCGCTTCATGCTGTGGACCATGGAGAAGGTCGACGGGGCGGACCGCCTGCTCAAGGAGATGGGCGTCAGCGCCCAGTGATTTGAATACATATGCGGCGCGTGGGATTCCCGCGCGCCGCCTGCTAGGCTATCTCCTCGGACGGACTGACGAGGGGCTTCACGACATGGCGCGCGATCTGGTGGTGGTCGATATCGGCGGCACCCATGCCCGCTTCGCGATCGCCAGCGTGGGGGCGGACGGCGCGATCAGCCTCGACGAGCCCGAGACGCTCCACACCGCCGATCACGCGAGCTTCCAGACCGCCTGGGAGGCGTTCCGCACCCGCAAGGGCGGGACGCTTCCTCCGGCCGTCAGCATGGCCATTGCCGGACCGGTTGGCACCCCGGGCGATCCCAACCCGGTGATCCGCTTCACCAACAATCCCTGGATCATCCGCCCCGCGCTTATCCCGGAGAAGCTGGGCGTCACCGACTACACCCTCGTCAACGATTTCGCCGCCGTCGCCCACGCCGTCGCGCGCGCCGACGAGAGCCAGTTCCTGCACCTCGCGGGCCCCGACGCGCCGCTTGGGCGCGAGGGCACGATCAGCGTAATCGGGCCGGGCACCGGCCTCGGGGTCGCGCACCTGTGGCGCTCGGGCGACCAGTACCGCGTGCAGGCGACCGAGGGCGGGCACATCGACTTCGCGCCCCTCGACACCATCGAGGACGCGATCCTCGCCCGCCTGCGCCGCCGCCACAACCGCGTGTCGGTGGAGCGGGTGGTGGCCGGCCCCGGCATCGTCGACATCTACCAGGCGCTCGCCGCGCTCGAGCACCGCACCGTGCCCGAGATCGATGCGATCGCGATCTGGAACCTCGGCACGAGTGGCGAAGACAGCCTTGCAGCGGCCGCTGTCGACCGTTTTTGCCTGGCCTTGGGATCGGTTGCGGGGGACCTGGCGCTGGCTCAGGGGGGCTTTGCGGGGGTGTGCATCGCGGGTGGCCTCGGCTACCGAATCCGCGAGACGCTGCTGACCTCTGGCTTCGCCGCAAGGTTCAAGGCCAAGGGGCGGTTCGAAAGCCTGATGGCCTCGATACCCGTCAAGCTCATCGTCCACCCCCAGCCCGGCCTGTTCGGCGCAGCGGCGGCCTTCGCCTCGGAACATGGAGCGGCGGCATGAGGACCGTCGCCGATCTCGAGGCGCGGCTCGGCGAGCTTCACAAACGGACCCGCGAGACGCCGCTGTTCAATCCCGTCTTCCAGCTCTCCCTCGACCTGTCGCGCGGACTGGAGGGGGGTGAACTTTCCCTCGGCGATCTCGGCAACCTGGTCGCCGAGCTCGAGTGCGACGGCCTCAAGGCGCGGGCCAACCGGCTGCGCGGGCTCGTCGCGCCGCACGCCGCGCCAGCACCGCTGATCGGCGCGCAGGAGGAGTTCGACGCCGTTGCCGCGCGCTGGCAGCACCCGCAGCTCCACGCCGTCTTCACCGCCCACCCGACCTTCCTGCTCGCACCCGCGCAGAGCGCGGCGGTGGCGATCGCGGCGTCGGCTCCGCAAGAGGTCGACGACACGGTCTGCGCCGTCCCCGCCGTTCGCACCCCGGTGACGCTCGATCACGAACACGCCGCCGCGATGGCGGCGATGGCCCGCGCGCAGGACGCCCGCGATGCGCTCGTCGCACGGCTGCTCGAGGAGGCGCAGCGGCGCTGGCCGGAGCGGTGGCGGAGCCTGCGCCCTGTTCCGTTCCGCTTCGCCACCTGGGTCGGCTACGACATGGACGGGCGCACCGACATCGGCTGGCGCACCTCCATCGCCTTCCGCCTGGAGGAAAAGGCCGAACGGCTCGCGCGCTACACCGCGAGCCTCGAGGCGCTCGATCCCGCCCACCCGCTGCTCGGCACATTGCGGCCCGCCACCGCCTTCGCGCGGGATCGCGCGGCCGACTTCGCTGGCGACCTCTCGAGCGCCGAGGCCCTCGCCGCCGCCGCCAACCGGCTGACCGAGCACGGGGGCGAGAACCTCCTCTCGCTCGCCCCGCTGATCGCAGCGCTGGAGAGCGAGGCCGAAAGCGCCCCGGCGGAGCGTGCCGTTCGCCTTCTCACCCTCGCCGCGGCGATGCGCGCCGACGGGCTCGGGATGGGCTGGATCCACTTCCGGGTGAACGCCAAGCAGCTTCACAACGCGGTGCGCCGCCGGCTCGGCGAGGAGGCCGAGGGACTGGACCTCGCCAGCAAGGGCGCGATCGCGACGCTGCGCAAGCTCGTCGAGGAGGCACAGCCGCTGCGCACCAATTTCGCCGCGCTCGCGACCGAGAGCTCGACCGCGATCCGCCAGTTCCTGGCGATGGCGCAAATCCGCAAGCACATCGATTCCGATGCGCCGATCAGGATGCTGGTCGCCGAGTGCGAGCAGCCCGCCACCGTGCTCGCCGCTCTCTACTTCGCCAAGCTGTTCGGGGTGGAGGACAAGGTCGACGTCTCGCCGCTGTTCGAAACCGAGACCGCGCTGGAGCACGGCGGGCGCTTCCTCGACGCGCTGCTCGCCGAGCCCGCCTACCGCGCCTATGCGCGGGCCCGCGGGCGTGTGTCGGTGCAGACCGGTTTCTCCGACGCGGGCCGCTTCGTCGGCCAGGTGCCCGCGGCGCTCGCGATCGAGCGCCTGCAGGGGCGGCTCGCCGAGGCGATGGCGGCAAACGGCCTCGGCGACATCGCGGCGCTGGTCTTCAACACCCACGGCGAGAGCATGGGCCGCGGCGCGCACCCGGCCTCGCTGCAAGACCGGCTCGAATGGCCGCTCTCCCCTTGGGCGCGGCGACGTTTCGCGCGGGCGGGCATCCGGCTCGAGCCCGAGGTCAGCTTCCAAGGTGGCGACGGCTACCTGTTCTTCGCGACGCCCGAACTGGCGCTTGCCACCCTCACCCGCATCGCCGAGCTGCGCCCCGCCGAGGCCGACCTCGCCGCGCCCGCCGATCCCTTCTACCACCGCACCGATCTGAGCCTCGACTTCTACCGCGCGGTCAAGGAGCATCAGGGCGAGCACCTCGCGAGCCGCACCTATGCCCGCGCGGTGACCGCCTTCGGGCTGGGGCTCCTGAACCCCACAGGCAGCCGTGTCTCGCGCCGGCAGTCGGACATCAACGCCGACCGCGAGATGAGCCTCAGGCAGATCCGCGCGATCCCGCACAACGCGATCCTCCAGCAGTTGGGCTACCCGGTCAATGTCATCGCCGGGATCGGCACGGCCGCGGACGGCAACCGCGAGGAAATCGCCCAATTGCTCGGCGAATCCCCGCGCGGACGGCAGGTCATGCGGCTCGTGCGCGCCGCCAACGCGCTCGCCAGCATCAAGACCGTCGCGGCCTTCGGCGAGCTGTTCAATTCGGCCTATTGGGCGAGCCGCACCTATCGCGGCACCGAGGACCACCTCGCCGGGCCCTGTGCCGCGCTTGCCGAATACCTGGTCGGGGACGACCGGACCGGGGTGTTCCGCCGCCTCGCCTCGCGCCTCAGGATCGACGCGTTGAAGTTCCACCGCTTGCTGGATCTGCTGCCCGCCGAGACGGGCGACGACGCCGACACGCGCGAGCATGTCCGGCGGCGCATCGGGGTGCTCCAGGCGCTGCGCCTCGCGCTGCTCCAGCACATGTTCTTGAAGGTCGTCGCGGTCCCCGCCTTCAGCCGCGCCAACGACATCAGCCGCGGCGACGTCATCGAGATGGTGCTGACCTTGCGTGTCGAGGAAGCGCTTGCCCAGCTGCGCCGCGCCTTCCCCGTGCGCGTGTCGGGACCGCGCGACTTCCCGCTCGACGAGCCATCCGACTATCCCGACGGCGGCGAGGAAGGCTACGGCGCCTACGAGCGCGACTTCATGACGCCGATCGCCAGCGCCTACGAATTGAGCCTGAGGATCAGCACCGCCATCGCCAACGAATTCGGCGCCCACGGTTAGGTTCCGGCCA
>JBJTSG010000365.1:0-3268 GCA_046076505.1 Erythrobacter sp.
CCAGCGCCAGGCTTCCGGGTTGATCGGCTCGCCGACTGACCCAAGCAGCCGCAGCGAAGCGCGGCTGCGGCTTGTGACGTGGTGGTCGCCCTCGCGCATCAGCGCCCGGATCGCGGTGGGGGCGGTGTAGATGATGTTGACGCCGTGCTTGTCGACCACGTCCCAGAACCGCCCGTGATCGGGGTAATTGGGCACGCCCTCGAAGACGACAGCGGTCGCGGCGTTCATCAGCGGGCCGTAGACGACGTAGGAATGCCCCGTCACCCAGCCGATGTCGGCGGTGCACCAGAACACCTCGCCGGGCTGGTAATCGAAGATGTAGTGGAAGGTCGTCGCGGTCCACACAGCGTAGCCGCCGGTGGTGTGGAGCACACCCTTGGGCTTGCCCGTGGAACCGGAGGTGTAGAGGATGAACAGCGGGTCTTCGGCGGACATGATCTCGCAGGGGCACTCCGCGTCGCTGGCAAGGTCCTCGAGCCAGTGGTCGCTGCCATCGTGCATGACGATGTCGCCGCCAGTGTGTCGGACAACCAGCACGCCCTCGACGGCAAGGCCGGGGTGTTCCAACGCGGCATCGACATTGGCCTTTAGGGGCACGTGCTTGCCGCCGCGCAGGCCCTCGTCTGCGGTGACGACGAAGCGGCTGCCGCAGTCCTCGATGCGGCCCGCGAGCGCCTCGGGCGAGAAGCCGCCGAACACCACCGAATGCACCGCACCGATCCGGGCGCAGGCGAGCATCGCGACGACACCTTCGAGGATCATCGGGAGGTAGAGCGTGACCCGGTCACCCTTGCGGACACCCAGTTTTTTCAAGGCGTTGGCAGTGCGGGTCACCTCGCGGTGGAGTTCGCCATAGGTGAGGCTGCGTGCCAGAGCGGCCGGATCGTCCGCTTCGAAGATCAGCGCGGTGCGGTCCGCATGCTCGGCCAGGTGCCGGTCGACGGCGTTGTGGCAAAGGTTGAGCTTGCCGTCCTCGAACCACCGGATCGCGACCGGATCGTAGGACCAGTCGCCGCCCACGCCCGGGAACTGCGCCCAATCCAACCTCCGGGCCTGCTCGAGCCAGAAGGCATCGGGCGCCTCGAGCGAGCGGCGGTACATCGCCTCGTACTGCTCGGGGGTGCAGTGGGTTGGGGTGTGGGCCTTGGGGCGCTCGACGGCGTGGATCATCTCGACTCTCCCATTTTTCCGAACCCTCTTAGCGCAGGCTAACAGCGCCGCGCCTTGAGACAATGGTCTTATGCGGCGGCGGATTGTTTGACGTCGAACAGCGTTTTTCGCACCCCTTTGCGGGATCTTGAGGGGGTGTCGGAGGGGTGTGGCGGGGGTCTACGGCCCGCTTGCGACCCGCTCGCCGCCCCCTGACGCAAGAACCCCGCCGGCCGCGGTCCGGCCGGCGGGGCAGCGACGCTTCGTTGGAGGTCAGAAGCGGTAGGCGACCCCCGCGCTCACCACCCAGGGGTCGAGCTTGTGCTCGGTCTCGATCGCCAGCGTGTTGCCGGCAAACCAGCGCGCGGTGGTGCCGATGAAGTAGCGCTTCACGTCGAGGCTGAGGCCGAGGCCCTTGTCATTGAGGGGCACGTCGACCCCGGCCTGCAGCACCGCGCCGACATCGTTGGAGAGCGTGGTCTTCGTCACCCCCAGCGGACGCGTCGCCGCGCCCGGCTCGACGTCGACCCACAGGAACCACGAGGCGCCCGCCCCGACATAGGGCTTCACCGCGCCGAGATCGAAGTGGTACTTCGCGGTCACCGTGGCCGGGATGAGTTTGGCGTCGGAGACGAGCTCCGCCCCGCGCGGCAGGCCCGCGGTCGCGTCGACATCGTGCTGGGTCATGCCCGCGATCGTCTCGAACGACACATTGTTCGAGACGAAGTACTCGATCGCCAGCGTCGGCGTGACGTTGTCGTTGGCCTTGGTCTGCGTTGTCGCCGGCAGGCCGGGCCGGTTGACGTTGATCGCCTCGATCTTGCCGTCGGGCGACACCCAGGTGCCGAGCAGCTTCACTTGCACGTGGCCGGCCCGCTCGGGCGCGGTCTGGGCGAGCGCAGGGGTCGCGGCGAGCGCCATCGCGGCGCCGCCGATCATCAGATAGATCTTCATTTCCCGTCCTCTACGGCAGCAGTGGCCGCCAACCGGCCGAGGATGTTTGCTGCCTGTGGCGATGCGGATAACCGCGAGGAAGCGGGCCGCTCATTGATCGGAATCAAAGACCATTGCCGCGGGCACGGCCATTCCGGCACCCATCATGGCGACGGCCCATTCCTCAAACCCCGAAGCGCAGCCCGCAATCGGCCTTGCGGCGTTCCGCGCCGCGCTCCCGCCGGGAACCGGCGAGAGCGAGGTCGCGGGCGCGCTCTGCGCGATCGGCGAGGCCGCGCATTGCGAGCGCGGCGAGGCGCTGCCGCCCGACCCCGACAACGACCGGCTGGTGTGGATCGCGAGCGGATCGGCCAAGCTTGTCGCGCCCCAGCCCGCCGCCGGAGGCACCGCAAGCGCGCCCGCTGCGGCTTCGGCGACGGGACAGGTGCTCGCTTTCCACTTCGCCGGCGACCTCGTCTCGGTGCTGCGGCACCGCGCAAGCGAGGCCTGGGGCGACTTCCGCCTCGTCGCGCTCACGCCCTGCGACCTCGTGATCTTCCCTGCCGAACGCTTCCTCGATGCAGCACAAAGCGATCCCGTCGTGCTGCGCTCGGTCCTCACCAGGAGCCTGCAGGCGGTGCACCGCTCGCAGACCCGGATGATGCAGATGGGGCACAAGTCGGCCGCCGCCCGGATTGCCGACTTCCTCGTCTCGATGGCCGAGCGCCTCGGCGGCGTCACCGAGGGCGAGTGCGCCTTCGCGCTGCCGATGAGCCGCCGCGACATCGGCGATTCGCTCGGGCTCACCATCGAGACCGTCAGCCGCCAGCTCACCGAACTGCGCGAAGCGGGGCTGGTGACCACCGAGGGGCGCTCGAAGGTTGCCTTGAGCGATGTCGGCGCCCTCGCCCGGATCGCCGGACGCAACGGCGTCGCTGCGCAGCCGGCGGGTGCCCCTGGAAACGGGAAGCCGGCCAAAAACTGATCCAATTTTGATTTCGGTCAAACACACGAACCGGGGCGGCGCAGTAGGGAAAGCGTCGACGGAAGGGAAGATACATCATGGAAACAGTCGTCAGGCGGCTGGGCGTGTGGGCGCTCGTGCTCCTCGCCAGCATCGCCGCCATCGCGCTCACGCCCGATCAGGGCTTTGCCATCCACATGGGCATCGTCGGCCTCGTCGCCG
>JBJTSG010000366.1:0-2727 GCA_046076505.1 Erythrobacter sp.
TGAAGGTCTCGAGCGCGGCGGTCGAGGACAGCATCACGATCGAGCCGCTCTCCGACTTCTCAAGGTAGGGCGTCAGGGTCTCGACCGCATAGGCCGCGCCCTTCAAATCCATGTCCAGACACGCCTGCCAGTCGCCCGCCCCGCCGGTGCCCGAGGCGGACGCGGTGTGGACGAAGATGTCGCAGCCGCCCAGCTCCTCGGCGGCCTTGGTGAGCCACGCCTGATAGGCCTCGGTGCCGCTCGCCATGTCGAACACCTCGGCAAAGACCTTGCCGGGGCCCGCCGCATCGATCTCGGCCTTGGCCGCCTCGATCTTGTCTTCCTTGCGGGAGAAGAAGGCGACGTCAGCGCCTTCGGCGGCGAACAGCTTGAGCGACTGGAGGCCGAGCCCGTGGGCCCCGCCGTTCATGATGACCTTCTTGCCCTTCAATCCCAGATCCATGTCGCCTCTCCCCGGCTTGCCGTTGTGGCCGAGGGGGATAGCCCAGCGACGGGTGCGGGCGTATCGTCAATTTTGGGGGTTGGGTCCGGCGCTACCGCCGCCGTGCGAGGATCGTGGCGGAATCGCTCGAGGAATCGCGCTCGTGGCGCACCAGCGTGTCCGCAAGGCCATGCTCCCTGAACAGGGCGAGGACGTCTTCCAGCGGATAGGCGTTCATCTCCATGACCGGCGTGCCGGGCGCCCTCCCGCCGAGCAGGTTGGTTATCGTCTGGCCGCCCGGGACGCGGTGGCGGATCGCGTAGCGCAGCCTCCCCCACGGCCCCTCGTGCCGCTTCGTCGCGACCTGAATGAGGCACCCCCCGCCCGGCCCCACCCGCGCCAGCAGGCGCGACAGGATCGCCATGCCGCGCGCCACCGGGATGTGCTGGAGGACGATGACACTGGTCACGAGGTCGAAGGTGCCCTCGGCCCGCGACAGGGCGTCGTCGGACAGCAGATATTCGATGGCCCGGCCCGCGCTGTTGCGCCGCGCCTCGTCGAGCATGCCTTCGGAGATGTCGAGCCCCGTGACGGAAGCGAAGTGGTCGGACAGCGGGATCGTCAGCCGCCCGACGCCGCAGCCGAAGTCGAGCGCCCGGCCGCGCGGGACGGGCCCGAAGCACCGCTCGAGCTCGGCCAGCCAGTGTGCCACATAGGCCTGGCCCTCGAAGAAGAACAGCTCGCGGTTGTCCGCGATCCGGTCCCTGCGGAAGCGCGGATCGGTCAGCACGCCGTAGTAGGGATCACGCTCGCCCCACAGACGCCAGTTGTCGTCGCTGTCAGCCATCGGCTCGCTCTATACAGGCGGGCTCTCCGGCTGCCAGTGTGCAAATGCGGGCGTCACGCGCGCTGGCGCATGCTGATGCGCCGCAGCACCGCGCCGGGCGAGAAGCCGGCTGGCGGGAGGCCCGGCTCGTCGGCGCAGCTTGCATACATCTCCGCGCGGATCACCCGGATCAGGCGATCCGCGTCAAGCTCGAGCAGCACGCAGATCGTGCGGGTGAACCCGAAGACGAAGGTCTTGCCCGGAAGGCTCGCGAAATCGCCGGCTTCGATGCAGCGCACGTAACGCTCGGGAATGCGCGTGATCTGCGCAACCCTGCGCGTCGACAGCCGCGCCGCCTTGCGACCCTTGGCGATTTCGCGGCCCACTGCGGCGAGCGGCGGCAACGTGTTGGTCCCTTGTCCTGACATGGTGCGATCCGAAGGGGAGCCGGGCGTCCCGGCTTTGCAATCGTTTTATCCGCCACGTCCGGCAACGCAGCCGGCCCAAAGTGGGCCAACCGGGCGCCGAGCCTGCGCGCGAGGCTCAATCGGGGATTTTCTCGAGATAGGTGTCGAGATCCCGCAGCTTGCGCACGAGGAACGCGCGCATCTCGGCCGTGTAATCGCTCTCGCCGACCTGGGCGGGGAAGTAGATCCCCCGGCGCGATCGCCGCAGGTAGCCGCGATCGACCAGCCCGACGACGCGGCGGCGGGTGGTCTCGCGGCTCATCCCGAGCGTGGTGTAGATGAACTTGAGACTGACTGAGGGGCGCTCCTCGTTAGGGATGGCGGCAAGCTCGCCGCCATAGGTGCGCGTGGCGAAAGGGTTCTTGCGCAACTCGCGCGTGCTTTCGGCGCCGACAACGCAGATAATCGCGACTTCCTCGACGGTGAGGTCGTTCTGGTGAATTCCAAAGCGCAGGAACTCGGCGAACAATTCGACGAAGAACGATGTCACATAGCGCGAAGCTGCGGCACCTTGCATATCATCCCCCCTGCGCCCGTCTTGGGTCGCGCGTCACGGATGTGCGGCAACCGCCTTCAGGGTGACATGGTTAACCGATGATATGAAGGGAACCGCCCCACTATGGGCGAAACCTTTGCAAAGTGCTGGTGCTGCTGGGGAGGATTGAACTCCCGACCTCACCCTTACCAAGGGTGAGAAAACGTCCATTGGCGCATTTACACGGACATAAAATCCATTAAAAACAGTCATACATATGCGGGCCTGTTCGCCCAAGTTTTTCATGTTTTTTTCATGGATTTTTGGAGAGCCGAAAAATGCCCGACCTAAGCCGCATCGGAGAGCGCGAAAAGCTGAAGCCCAAGGCTGGCGATGAGCCGCACTGGCAACGCCTTCGCCAAGGCGTCTATCTCGGCTATCGCCCGTCAAAGAAGAAGGCGGGCGGGACGTGGTTCGCGCGGTTCTATGATGCCGAGGCCAATCGTAATGCCCGCAAGCGGCTGGGCGACTATGGCAC
>JBJTSG010000367.1:0-3177 GCA_046076505.1 Erythrobacter sp.
CGCACGGCTGAAGCGCTCGATCCGCCCGCGCGCTTCAGCCGTGCGGGCCTTGTGCTGTCTTCGAAGCCCATCAACGTGCTCGGCGTGATCGACTTGACTGCTCCGCGTCTCACTGCCGCGCTGCGGCTGTTCGAGGGTGCGGACCGGCGCGGCGACATCTCGGTGGCAATCACCGGCCTGTCGCCCGACGGCGGCCTCACCGAGAGGCTCAACCGCGGGCGGCTCGATGCGCGGCTCGGGTTCGACGGCGCGGCCGAGACGCTGTGGCGCCTTGCCGCGATCGAGGCCTTCGACCTTGCCGGCCCGGTTCGCATCGCCGCGCGCGCCACCGGGACGCTTGCCGACCCGCGGATCATCGGCAACCTCGCGAGCGACGATCTCACGCTGCAGAGCGCGCTCACCGGCACGCGCGTCACCAAGGTCTCTGCCCGCGGCCGCTTCGCCGGCTCGCGGCTCGAACTCACCCGCTTCGCCGGGCAGACCGCGGGCGGCGGCACGGTAAGCGGGAGCGGCACTGTCGACCTCGCCGGCCTCGGTGCAGGCCGCGGCCCGGCGCTCGACCTGCGCGCGGCGGCGACCAACGCGCGCCTGCTCAATGCCAACGGTCTCGAGGCGACCATCACGGGTCCCTTGCGGATCGTCTCCAACGGTGTCGGCGGCACCATCGCCGGACGGGTGCAGATCGACCGTGCGCGGTGGGCATTGGGCCGCGCCAACGAGGACCGCGCCCTGCCGCGCATCGCGACGCGCGAGATCAATGGCGAGCCGGGCCGCTCGCGCACGCAAGTCTCGGCGCGCAATGCGGCGTGGCGCTATCTCGTCAATGCCTCGGCGCCCGCACGCGTCGCGGTCGAAGGACTCGGGCTCGATAGCGAGTGGGGCGTCGATATCGCGCTGCGCGGCACGGTCGCGGAGCCGCGCATCGGCGGCACTGCGCGGTTGGTGCGTGGCGACTACACCTTCGCCGGCACGCGCTTCGACCTCACCCGCGGGCGCATCCAGTTCGACGTCGGCGAGCCCATCAATCCGCGCCTCGACGTGATCGCCGAGACCGCCAAGAACGGCACCAACGTCACCATCGCGATCACCGGCAACGCCCAGACACCGAACATTGCCTTCTCCTCCGAACCCGCCCTGCCCGAGGAGGAGATCCTCTCGCGGCTGCTGTTCGGCGGTTCGGTGACCTCGCTGTCAGCGACCGATGCCGTGCAGCTCGCCGCCGCTGTGGCGGCGCTCCAGGGCGGGGGCGGGGGGCTCGATCCGATCGGCAAGCTCCGGCGCTCGATCGGCCTCGACCAGCTGCGCATCGTCAGCGCCGACCCCCTCACCGGGCGTCAGACCGGCATCGCCATCGGCAAGAACATCACGCGCGACATCTATGTCGAGCTCGTCACCGACGGGCGCGGCTACAGCGCGACCCAGATCGAATACCGGATCACCAGTTGGCTCGCGCTGCTCGGCACGGTCTCGACGATCGGGCGGGATTCGGTGCTGGTGCAGATCAGCAAGGACTACTGACTTGCTCCCCCTCCCGCGTGCGGGAGGGGGGTCGGGGGGTCGGGGGGTGGGCTTCCTACGGCCCGGTCAGGAGAGGTACATCTCGGCCTCGGCCATGCGCCGCCGGGTCAGGCCCTTCATCACGCGGCCTCCGGCACGGTTCCAGCGGCCGAATTCGCGTGCGACGCCCTTGGCATCACCCATCACGTGCTTCCGCGTCAGAGTCGCGCGGCCGATGGCGCCCGTGTTGTACTGGAAGCTGACGAGGGCATCGAAATGGCCCTGTGTGGTCGGCGCCGCGCCGATTGCCGCGCTGACCTCGTCGGCGGCGCGGGCGAGGTCCTCGGCGAGGCGGGCGTCGCACTGCGCCTGCGTCCAGCGCGTGCCCTTCTGGATGCGCCCGCCGTTGAAGCCGTCTCTGCCTGTCGCGCCCCAGCCGATGGTCCACGGCGCCCCGCCGGTGGCGGGGTCGGGGTAAGCGTCGACCATCCCGTCGGTGTGGAGCTGCGCGCAGCCCTCGAACCGCTGGACGAGGGCGATGCCGGCGGCGCTGGCGCGGCGGGGTGAAGGGATGGGGGCGGGCTGGTCGGGCATCTGGCGGGCCTCCGTGGGGTTGAGGCGGGGTGATTGAGCAGGCTTTGGCCGAGTAGGAAAACGGATTCTTGCACCAGGGTGACAAGAGCTCTTGACTGACAAGAGTTCTTGTCTGTAAAGGGCTCTTGTCAGAAGCTCACTTCGCATCGGTCACACGCGCGAAGATGGAGAAGATCGAGGCCGCATTGGAAAACCGTCTGAAGCACTACCGCGAGGAAAAAGGCTGGAGCCAAGGCGAACTCGCCCGCCAGCTCGGCGTGTCGCGCCAGACGATCAACGCGGTCGAGACCGACAAGTACGATCCCTCTCTGCCCCTGGCGCTGCGCATGGCTCGGCTGTTCGCCGTCGCGGTGCCCGACCTGTTCATCGATACCTGGGAGCCTGAAGATGATGATTGAGGACAAGACCCCCGGCACCTCCGCACGGATGCGGACCTTCCTGCTGCGCACCTTGGCGGGCGCTGTCGTCGGCTATGCCTCGGCAGCGGGCCTGATGTATTTCATCGAAGGGCCGGTCGGCGGCCTCAGCATTTCCGCGACGGTCGCCGCGCTGGTCGGGCTGATTTACACGGTGATCGGCCTCGCCGTCGGGCTCGGCACCGCCAGCCCGCGGATCGGCGCGCGCTTCCTCAATGTCGAGGACGCCGACGAGCTGCGCGAACAGAAGAAGGTGCTGACCCTCTCGGGCGCGGCGATGACGCTGTGGGGGATCGCCCTCATGGCCGTCGCTCTTGCCGCACCCGACGGGCCGGTGCTGCCAGCCGTCGCGCTGGCAGTGGGTGCGGGGGCGATGCTGGTCGGCACCTGGCTGTCGGTGCCGGTTTACCGGGCGAGCGACGAGCTGATGCGCGCGATCAGCCTCGAGTGCGGGGCGGTGAGCTTCGGCCTCGTGCTGCTGGTGGTGGGCTTCTGGGCGATGCTCGCGCACCTTGGTTATGCGGGCGGTCCCGGACCGCTCGATCTGATCAGCCTGTTCTACGTCCTGATGCTTCTTGCGAGCTTCATCGTGATCGGCCGGCGCGGGATGCTGATGCCGCGCTGAGCCTGCGGCTTTCCGGGTAAGCAAAAGGGGCGCCCGCCGGCTGGC
>JBJTSG010000368.1:0-2819 GCA_046076505.1 Erythrobacter sp.
TTGGTGACCTCGCCGGGGATGCGGATCGCGAGGCCCGGGCCGGGGAAGGGGTGGCGGCCGACGAAAGCCTGCGGCAGGCCGAGCTCGCGACCCAATTCGCGCACCTCGTCCTTGAACAGTTCGCGCAGCGGCTCGACCAGCGCCATGTTCATGCGCTCGGGCAGGCCGCCGACATTGTGGTGGCTCTTGATCGTCACCGAGGGCCCGCCGGTGAAACTGACGCTCTCGATCACGTCGGGGTAGAGCGTGCCTTGCGCGAGGAAGTCCGCCCCGCCGATCTTCGCCGCCTCGGCCTCGAAGACGTCGATGAAGGTCTTGCCGATGAACTTGCGCTTGGCCTCTGGGTCGGTGAGGCCGGCAAGCCCGCCGAGGAACTGCGCCTCGACGTCGACGTGGACGAGCGGGATGTTGTAGTGGTCGCGGAACAGCGTCACGACCTGCTCCGCCTCGCCGAGGCGCATCAGCCCGTGGTCGACGAAGACACAGGTCAGCTGGTCGCCGATCGCCTCGTGGATCAGCACGGCCGCGACCGCGGAGTCGACCCCGCCCGAAAGGCCGCAGATCACCCGCTTGTCGCCGACCTGCGCCCGAATCTCGGCAATCTTGGTCTGGCGGAACTCTGCCATCGTCCAGTCGCCCGCCAGGCCGCAGACATGGCGCACGAAGTTGGCGATGAGGCGGCCGCCGTCGGGGGTGTGCACGACCTCGGGGTGGAACTGGGTGCCGTAGAACCTGCGGCTCTCGTCGGCGATCACCGCGAAGGGCGCCCCGTCGCTCACCGCCACGATCTCGAAGCCGGGGGCGAACTGCGTGACCTTGTCGCCGTGGCTCATCCACACCTGATGGCGGCTGCCGACGTCCCACAGGCCGTTGAACAGTGCGCATTCGGCGGTGACGGTGAGGAAGGCGCGGCCAAACTCGCCGCCCTCACCGGTCTCGTGCCCCGGCTTGACCTCGCCGCCAAGCTGGTGGCTCATCACCTGCTGGCCGTAGCAGATGCCGAGGATCGGCACCCCCGCCTCGAACAGCATCTGCGGCGCGCGGGGGCTGCCTTCGTCGGGCACGCTTGCGGGCGAGCCCGAGAGGATGATGCCCTTGGGCTTCAACCGCGCGAAGGCGGCTTCTGCCTGGGTGAAGGGAGCGATCTCGGAATAGACCCCCGCCTCGCGCACCCGACGGGCGATCAACTGCGTGACCTGCGAGCCGAAGTCGACGATCAGGATGCAGTCGGAGACGGCGGAATCGGCCACGGAAGGCGAGGAGGAGTGCGCGCTCATGGCGGCGGATTACGGAGCGCGCCGGGTGCTGTCCAGCATCGCGGGGCCGCTCCCCGTAATTTTGCGATGCAGCGCAGAAATGATACAAGGAATCCAGCAGGTTCCCGAAGATTTAGCGAAATTGCGTTGCAATCTTTGGAACCAGATTACAGGATTTCGCATTTGCACAAGGCTGTTGTGCATTGCACCAGAGTTGCAAACAGCAACCGAATGCCGGTCAGCGGCATCGCCCCCACAGATACCCTCTCAACTTTCCGGAGCATCCCCCATGCGTTTCACTCTCCCCCTCCTCGCTCTCGCCGTGCTCGCCGCGCCGGTGGCAGCCGAGACCGTCACCGTCCGCGTCGGCTACGGCGATGTCGACGTGACCACCGCCGCAGGCCGCGCCGCGCTCGAAGCGCGCATCGAGGCCCGCCTCAAGAAGGCCTGCACCCTCGATAACGCTGCGCGCTACTCGCATGGCCGCGCTGCCGTCGACAGCCAGTGCCTGACCGAAGCGCGTGCCGCGGCGAAGGCCGAGGTCGAGCGCGTCGCGGTGCTCGACACTTCTGCCGGTCGCGCCATTGCCGCCAACTGAGCCGTCGCAAGGGGCTGAAAACGAACGGCCGCCGGAGCGATCCGGCGGCCGTTTCGCATCCCGGGCCACCGATCTTCGTTGCAGGTTGTGCAACTTGCCTTGGTGAAATCGCATTTGCAGTCGGCGGCATGAACCACCACTTGCCACGTTGAGCGGTGCGGTGCCGGGCCCCTCTCTCCATCCCGGCCGATTTCCTTGTGAAGCCACCGCGCGGCAATGCGACCGAACACGGCCATTGCCTGCCTGCCGGACGGCACGAGCGACCGGCTCTCCCCCCGCCTGGTCCTCCGCCCGTCCCGGTCCGGTTCCCCCCGAACCGGATCTGCAGCGAAGAGACGCGGCCACCAATCTCCCCCCCCTGAAATGGTGGCCGCGTCTCGAGCAGCCGCCCCCTGCATGCCCGGATCAGCGCTCGGGAAGGGCGTGCGATCGCTTACAACGATTGCGCTTGAGCAATATTTTTGATCTATGCGATGATTGAAAATTACGCGGAGCTATGTATATGATGCTCCTACCCGGCGCGATTCTCTCTCCCCCTCTCCCCTGGTGGATCGCCCGGGCTCCCAACCACAACAGAACAGGGAAACCCAACCATGCACATGATCGCAGAGAAGGCCATCGCCCTGCTGCTCGCCGTTGCTCTCAGCGGCACCGCGTTCGAGACGTTTATCGTCTGAGGCCCTCCGGCCTCGGGTATCGTCTGAGGCCCTCCGGCCTCGGGCATCGTCCGACACGGTAAGCGCAGCGACGCGAAGCCACACACGCCCGGCCCGGTTCTTCCGCGAGGAGAGCCGGGCCGAGCCGTTTCAGGGACCCGTCACTCGACGCCGCCGAGGCGCGCCGCCTCCTCACGCAGTTCGCTCTTCAAGAGCTTGCCGATGTGGCTGCGGGGCATTTCCCCGATCGTGTGGAGCGCGGCGAGCCGCTGTGTCTTGCCAAGCCGCGCGTTGACGCTGGCGAGGATC
>JBJTSG010000369.1:0-2742 GCA_046076505.1 Erythrobacter sp.
CGCGAATGCGGTTCTTGCGCATCTTGCCCGCGGTGTGGCCGAGAACTTCATGCCCGTTTTCAAGCTCAACCCGGAACATCGCATTGGGCAGCAGTTCCACGACGCGCCCGCGCATTTCGAGGAGTTCTTCCTTGGCCATGAAATTCCTTCGTCTATTGCGGCGCACAATACGCCCGTCGATACGGGGCTGCGCTTTAGCGATGCGGGAACCAAAAGGGAAGGCTCGTGCGTTAGGCGTCTGATCAACGCGGGCAGCGCGGGATTTCCGCCTGCCCCGACGCGTGTGCATGGGGGTCGGCGAAGGCCGGGCCCCGTGCGCGCGTTCACGTCAGGAGCGGCGCAATGCCGCACTGCGAGCGAACTGCAATCGAAGGGACCGCATGAACCTCTCCCCCATCTCCCGTGCCGCGCTGCGCGCCGGGACCTGTGCCCTCGGCATCGCCATCGCCCTTCCCGCAGCGGCCGCGAGCGCCCCTGCCGCCGAGAGCGCCCAGCCGCAGCAGCCCGCGCCCGCGCCGCGCACCGAGGAGCCCGACACCGCCGACGATGTGTCGACCACCAACGAGATCATCGTGCGATCGGGGCGTATCCGGGGGCAACTGGTCGTCGACCAGGCACCGCTGCTCCAGCTCGACGAGACCCAGATCGCCGCGGAAGGCGTGACCTCAATCGCCGACCTCATCGCCCAGATCAGCGCCCGCACCGGCTCGGCGCGCGGGCGCGGCGGCGGGGGCATGCCGGTGATCCTCGTCAACGGCATCCGCATCGGCTCCTTCCGCGAGTTCCAAAACTACCCGCCCGAGGCCCTCGCCAAGGTCGAGGTGTTTCCCGAGGAGGTCGCCCAGCGCTTCGGCTTCCCACCCGATCGCCGGGTCATCAACCTCGTGCTCAAGGACAACTATTCGAACCGCCAGATCGGGCTCGAATACGAACTGCCGACGCGTGGCGGCTATGCGCGCAACGAGCAGCAGGTCGGCGTCCTCAAGATCGCCAACGGCGGGCGGATCAACGCCAACCTCCAGGTGCAGGACACGAACCTGTTGACCGAGGCCGAGCGCGGCATCCGCCAGACCCCGAGCTCGGTCTCGACGATTGCCGGCGACCCGGACCAGGCGCGCTACCGCAGCCTGCTCGCCGACACGCTCGGCATCGAGGGCAACGTCTCCTGGGCAAAGGCCTATATCGACAGCGGCACCGCGCTGTCCGCGAACCTCAACTACAAGCGCGACGAGAGCCGCAGCCTCGACGGGCTCAATACCGTGGTGCTGACCGCCCCGGGCGGCGCGAGCGCGACGCGTACCTTCGGCGCCGACACCCCGCTCGCGCGGCGTTCCTCGACGGACACCCTCTCGGCCGCGGGCTCGATCAACAAGCCGGTCAACAATTTCCGCTGGACAAGCACCTTCGACGCCTCGCTCGCCGAGAGCGAGACCGAGATCGACCGGCGCCTCACCCCCCAGCAGCTCGCCGTCTATCGCAGCGCCGCGGCGGCCGGCACGCTGGCGCTCAATGGCGCGCTGCCGGGCAATACCGCCAACGGCTTCGACACCGCGCGCAGCCGGGTGATCACCGCCTCCAACCTCAACACCCTGCAGGGCCGGGTCCTGACGCTGCCCGCCGGCGACATCTTCGCGACCTTCGACGTGCGGCTCGACTGGCAGAAGATCGAGAGCTCCGACACCCGCACCACCATCGGCACGGACCTCACGCGGCGCAACCTGTCGACGGGGGTCAACCTCGTCGTGCCGCTCACCAGCCGCCGCGACGAGGTCGCTGGCGCGCTCGGCGACTTCACGCTTAACCTCCAGGCGGGCGCGGACAGCTTCAGCGACTTCGGCACGCTGGGTGACTGGAACGCCGGCCTCACGTGGAAGCCGTTCAGCAAGCTCGACCTTTCGGCGACCTACATCTGGCGCGAGGTGGCGCCCGGTCTCAGCGCTTTGGGCGCGCCGCGGATCGTCAACCTCAACGTTCCGGTCTTCGACTTCGTGCGCGGCGAGACGGTGCTGGCGGACGTCACCACCGGCGGCAATCCCGACCTCCCCGCCGAGACCCAGCGCGACTGGAAGTTCGCGGCCAACTGGGAGCTGCCCTTCTGGGAGAACACCCGCCTGACGGTGGAGTACATCCGCAACCGTTCGGACAACGTGACGAGCGCCTTCCCGCAGATCACCTCGGCGATCGAGGCGGCTTTCCCGGGCCGCGTCACCCGCGATACGAGCGGCCGCCTGATCGCGGTCGACCGGCGCCAGGTCAGCTTTGCCAAGACCAAGTCCGACCGCCTGCAGTTCACGCTCTCGACCAACGGCAGCATCGGCGCGCCTCCGGGTGGCGGCGGGATGATGATGGGCGGCGGTGGCCCGCGTCCGGGCGGCGGCGGCGGCGGCGGCGGCGGGGCGATGATCATCGCCGGACCGGGCCCCGCGCCCGGTGCCGGCGCGGGCGGTCCGCCGGCGGGCGGCGCTCCGACGGGCGCCCCTGTCGCGGGCGCGCCGGGCGGCTTCGCGCCGACCCCGATGCAGCGCGAGCAGTTCCTCGCCTTCCGCACCCGGCTGTGCGCCGAGGACGGGCTCGCCTTTGTGCAGAATCTCGCGGCCGCGGCGGAGAGCGGCGCGGACCTCTCGGCCGAGTTCCCCGGCATCGACGCCAAAGCGCTCGCCCCGATGCTCGCCCGCTTCCGAGGCGCGGACGGCAAGATCGATCCCGCGCGCCTTGCCCAGTTCCGCGAGCGCATCTGCGCGA
>JBJTSG010000370.1:0-4117 GCA_046076505.1 Erythrobacter sp.
GATGCCATAGGCTTCCGCGCCCCACACCAGCACGAGGTTGGCAAACCCCATCTGCGCCAGCGCCAGCCCGAACTTGGCCGGGGCCGAGGGCTCCTTGCCCTTGCGGCCGAGCCATTGCCACAGGCCCGCGAACACCGGGGCCATCAGGATGATATAGATCGGGTTGATCGACTGGAAGATCCCCGCAGGCACCCCGGCGCGGTCGACGAAGCGGTCGGTGAACAGGTTCATCGACCCGCCAGCCTGTTCGAACAGACCCCAGAACAGCGGGTTGAGGCTGATCAGGAACAGGATCGCGAACATGCGCTCGCGCGGCTCCTTGTCGAGCTTGAAGCTCTCGAACAGCACATAGGCCAGCAGCGCCACACCCGAGATCGCGAGTAGGCCCTGGATCACGTCCTGATACTGCACCAGCGCCCAGATCACCGCCACGGCTGCAAGGCCGATACCGTAGAGCCCGTATTCGAGCCCCTTGGCGAGCGGCATGGGCGCCTCGCCCGCGCCGTTCAGCACGCGCTTGCCGAGCACGAAGACGATGAGGCCGGCAAGCATCCCGATACCCGCAAGGCCGAAGCCGTAGCCCCAGCCCAGCGTCTGGCCGAGATAGGCGACGAGGATCGTCCCCAGCGCCGCGCCCACGTTGATGCCCATGTAGAAGATCGTGTAGGCCCCGTCGCGGCGCACATCGGTGAGGCCATAGAGCTGCCCCACCATCACCGAGATGTTGGCCTTCAGGAAGCCCGAGCCGACGATGATGAAGGCGAGCGCGGCCCAGAACACGTTGATCGTGGGATCATTCTGCCCGCCGGTGCCCTCGACCGCCATCAGCGTGTGGCCGATCGCCAGCAGCAGTCCGCCGAACAGTACGGCCTTGCGCTGACCCAGGTAACGGTCGGCAAGATAGCCGCCCAGCACCGGGGTGATGTAGACGAGCGAGGTGTAGGCGCCATAGATCAGGTTCGACTTGCCGTCCGAGAACAGCCAGTGCTGGGTGAGGTAGAAGATCAGGATCGCCCGCATGCCGTAGTAGGAGAAACGCTCCCACATCTCGGCGAAGAACAGCATGTAGAGGCCCTTGGGGTGGCCGGCGAACTCGGGGTCCTTCTGGACCGCGATCTTTGCGCCGATCGCAAGGAATATCACGAGCACGACCGATGCGATGGCCGTGATCCAGTCGGCCTCCGCCCACAGCGAAATGTCTTTCATTGGATTCGATCCCCATCGAATGGTTGGGGGCGGGCCTCACCACACCGCCGCAGTGGGGCGCACCCTAGAGCCTCCGGCGCGCATGTGAAGCTTTTGTTGCGTGGAGGCGTAACGGAATGGCTTCTGTCGCGGCCTTCCGGTGCGGACCCGGTCCGCCAACTAACGGGCCGCGAGCGCACGGCGCGAGCCGCAGGCGCTCCGGAGCGAAGCGGAGGGAACAGCGCCGAGGACTGGGGCGCGCAGGCGCGCCCGCAAACCAATTGACCGCATGGCTGTATTATGGCACTGATGCACCCCATGAGTGCGCACCCCAACCGCCCCGTCTATCTCAAGCTGCGCGACCAGATCGCGGCGGCCATCATCGACGGGGTCTATCCGGAAGGCGCGATGCTCCCCTCGGTGCGCGCGCTCGCGGCCGAGCAGGGGGCGAACCCGCTGACCGTCGCCAAGGCCTATCAGCAGTTCCAGAACGACGGGCTCGTCGAGGTCCAACGCGGGGTCGGCATGTATGTGGTGCGCGGCGCCGCCGAGCGCCTGCGCAGTGCCGAGCGCGAGGTGTTCCTGCGCGAGGAATGGCCGGAAATCCGCAGCCGGATGGAGCGCCTCGGCCTCGACCCCGCCGATCTCGCCATCACCACCTGACGCTGCAGGGGCCTGACATTATTGCATATTGCGCAATCTGTCCGGTTGTGACACTGTTTGTGCCATCGTTGCCGGCGGGATTGCATAAGCGCCCGCGCTGCGATTAAAGGGGCAGCCTCTCGGGTCGGAGGCGTAAACAGTAACGACGGGGTAACCCGCAAAGCACGGCGCGGCGAGCGGAACTTCCGCAGGCGCGTCGGGAGATCGCCATGATCAGATCCGAATTGCTGCAGGAATTGCACCGGGACAATCCCGAACTGCGTGCCGACGAGATCGAGCAGGTTGTCGACATCTTCTTCGACGAGATCGCCCAGCGCCTCGCCGAGGGCGGACGGGTCGAGCTGCGCGGCTTCGGCGCCTTCTCCACCCGCGAGCGCGAGGCACGCAGCGGCCGCAACCCGCGCACCGGCGAGACGGTCGATGTGCCCGGCAAGCGCGTGCCCTACTTCAAGGCCGGCAAGGAAATCCGCGAAAGGTTGAACAAGTAGGTCGGCATGCCCGCATCCGCGGGCACGTCCTCGGCGAGCTTCAGGCCCTGCAGGCCTGGTCGCCTGCGGCTTGCACCTTGCGCTCGCGGTCACTTGCGGGACCGAGCTGGCGCCACACGACAGGTCCAGCGGTGATCCGGCCTGCCACCGGACGGGCCGCGAGGCCGCCCGGCCGAGCCGCAGGTGCCCGAGCCTGAAAGGCCCGAAACGCACCGAGGATGCTTGCCCGGACGGGCAAACGCAAGACAAGCTACGCCGCGCGGGGCATCTCGTCGGCGAGGTTCGGGACGGGCAGCTGGCGCCCGACGCCGAGCGCGGCGAAGACCAGCTCGATCAGGCGCTCCGGACCGCCGCCCATGCTCATGTCGACCGGCACGAGTCCGAGCGCGGTCATCTCCGTTGCAGCCTCGCTGCCCGGCACCGCGATGATCCGCGCCATGCCCGGCATGCGCTGTTCGGCGAGCGGGGTGAGCTCGCGCGAGGCGGCGGTGTCGCCGGTCGCGATCACCAGCACCTTGCGCCGCTCCATGCCGATCGCCTCCCAGCTTCGCGGGTCCGCCGGGTTGGCGCGGTGGACGTGGTAGCCATCGGCGAGCGCCATCTGGAAGCGGTCGTGATCGGCTTCGACCGCGAGGTAATCGACCGCGTTGAAGGCGAGCGCATCGGCGACCGCGCGCCCTTCCGCGGTCATGCCGATGACCAGCACCGGCGCATCGTCGCCAGCGAGCTTCTTGTCGGGCGGGCCGGCGCGCAGGCGTCCGGCGAGTTTGCGGCCGAGGTTGGAGACCGGCGGGGTCACCGCGAGGCTGATCGCGATGGCCGTGACCATCGCCGAGACGAGACGGCTGTCGGCGAGCCCCGACACCGCGGGCAGCGCGAGCAGGACGAGCGTGAACTCGCTCCCCTGCCCGAGCAGGAAGCCGAGCTGGATCGAACCCGGCACCGACCAGCGGTTGAGGAGCGCGGCGACGACGTTGAAGGCGCATTTCAGCACGATCAGCCCCGCCGCGACGCCCGCCACCAGCCACCAGTCCTGGACCAGCAGCGCCGGGTCGATCGACAGGCCGACAGAGATGAAGAAGAAGCTCATGAACAGCCCGCGGAAGGCGTCGATCTCGGTCTGGACGAGGATGCGGTAGCGCGAATCCGCGACCGCCATGCCGCCGAGGAAGGCGCCGAGCGTGAGCGACAGCCCGACCATGCCGGTTGCCCAGCCCGCGGCAAGCGCGATGAACAGGGCGGTGGCGGTGTAGACCTCGGTCGTCCCGGCCCGCGCGATGAGGTTGAACAGCGGCTCGGTGAGGAGGCGGGCGAACAGCACTGCGATGGCGAAGGCGGCCAGCGCCTTGCCCCCGGCAAGGCCGAGCTGCGGCAGGAGGTCGCCCCCGCTCGCGAGCGCGCCCGCGGCGACGAGGAGGAGGATCGCGGCGATGTCCTGGAAGATCAGGATCGACTGCGCGGCGCGGCCCACCGGGCAGTCCTCCTGGCCCCGCTCGCGCACGAGGCCGATGACGACGGCGGTCGAAGACAGGCCCATGCCGAAGCCCGCGATCACCGCGAAGGCGGGCGGCAGGCCGACGAGCCAGAACAGCGCGGCGAAGCCGCCGCCGGCGACGATCATCTGCAAGCTGCCGAAGCCGAAGATGTTGCCCGGCTCGGCCCTGATCCGGCCGAGCGAGAAGTGCAGGCCGAGGTTGAAGAGGAGGAACATTACCCCCGCCTCGGCCATCGCCGCCACGACGGGGCCGCTGAAGCTGTCCGCGAGCCCGGCGCTCGCCAGG
>JBJTSG010000371.1:0-5107 GCA_046076505.1 Erythrobacter sp.
AAAGCGCAGGAACTCGGCGAACAATTCGACGAAGAACGATGTCACATAGCGCGAAGCTGCGGCACCTTGCATATCATCCCCCCTGCGCCCGTCTTGGGTCGCGCGTCACGGATGTGCGGCAACCGCCTTGACATGGTTAACCGATGATATGAAGGGAACCGCCCCACTATGGGCGAAACCTTTGCAAAGTGCTGGTGCTGCTGGGGAGGATTGAACTCCCGACCTCACCCTTACCAAGGGTGCGCTCTACCACTGAGCTACAGCAGCGCCGTAAGCAGGCGCGCCCTATTGTCGCGCTCCCTTGCAATGTCAACGCTCTTGTTGCGACGCGCGCCCGTCAGGGTTGATGAAGGCGCGCTATAGCGGCAAGGCGTTTCGCATGAGTGAAGAGCCCCGCAAGAATATGTCCCCGTCCCTGTCGCGCGAGGAACGCCTCGCGGCCAAGCTGCGCGAGAACCTGCGGCGCCGCAAGGCGCAGGCGCGCGCGATGACGGGCGCCGGGAGCGATTCGCCCGGTGCGCGGCCCCTTCCCAATTCCCCGCGGGAAAGCTAACGCCGCCACCTCTCGCCGATGGAGGGGCGGTCAGCGCCCCGGCAACCCGGAGAACACATGCCCAAGCTCATTCTCGTGCGCCACGGCCAGAGCCAGTGGAACCTCGAAAACCGCTTCACCGGCTGGTGGGACGTCGACCTCACCGAGAAGGGCGTGGCCGAGGCGGCGGCGGCGGGCGCGCTGATGAAGGACAAGGGCGTGCTGCCCTCCTACGCCTTCACCTCGCTCCAGACCCGCGCGATCAAGACGCTGCACCTCGCGCTCGAAGCCGCCGGACGGCTGTGGATCCCCGAGGTCAAGGACTGGCGCCTCAACGAGCGGCACTACGGCGGCCTCACCGGCCTCGACAAGGCCGAGACCGCGGCCAAGCACGGCGACGATCAGGTAAAGATCTGGCGCCGCAGCTTCGACATTCCCCCGCCGGTGCTCGAAGCGGGCAGCGCATTCGATCTGGCGGCGGACGCACGCTATGCCGGAATCGCGATCCCCAACACCGAGAGCCTCAAGCTCACCATTGAACGGGTGCTGCCCTATTGGGAGAGCACCATCCTCCCCGTCCTCGCAAGCGGCGAGACGGTGATCATCGCGGCCCACTGCAACAGCTTGCGCGCGCTGGTCAAGCATCTGTCGGGGATCTCCGACGCGGACATCACCGAGCTCGAGATTCCCACTGGCCAGCCAATCATCTATGACTTCGAGGGCGGCACGGTCTCGGGCGAGCGCTACTACTTGAAGGACGCCTGATGGACATTAACGGGGGCAAGGTTGCAATCGTGATGGGGAGCCAGTCCGACTGGCCGACCATGAAATGCGCCGCCGAGGTGCTCGACGAGCTCGAGGTGCCCTATGAGGCGCGCATCACCTCCGCCCACCGCACACCGGACCGGATGGTGGCCTTCGCCAAGGGAGCCGAGGGCGAAGGCTTCTCGGTCATCATCGCCGGCGCGGGCGGCGCGGCGCACTTGCCGGGCATGATCGCGAGCATGACGCATCTCCCGGTGCTCGGGGTGCCGGTGCAGTCGAAGGCTCTGAGCGGCATGGATAGCCTGCTCTCGATCGTGCAGATGCCCGGTGGCGTGCCGGTCGGCACGCTGGCGATCGGCGAGGCGGGGGCGAAGAACGCGGGCCTGCTGGCGGCGGCGATCCTCGCCCTGTCCGACGAGGACCTTTCCGAGCGCCTCCAGGACTGGCGCGCGGCGAAGACCGCCGCGGTCGGCGAGGTACCCGAGGACTGATGCTCCCCCCAGGCTCCACCATCGGCATCCTCGGCGGCGGACAGCTCGGCCGGATGATGGCCGTCGCCGCATTGCAGCTCGGCTACCGCGTGGTCGGCTACGCGCCCGAAGGCGACAATGTCGCGGCCGATGCGTGCTCGGACTTCGTCACTGCCGAATGGGACGATGCGGAAAGCCTCGCCCGCTTCGCGCAATCCTGCGACGTGGTGACCTGGGAGTTCGAGAACGTCCCCGTCAGCACCGTCGAAGCCCTGCCCACACCCCTGCTAGCCTGCCCCAAGGTCGCCCTGGAGGTCGCGCAGGACCGGCTCAGGGAGAAGAATTTCGCGGTTTCGCACGGCGGCACCCCCGCCCCCTTCGCCCGGGTCGAGACGGCGGAGGACTTCGCCGAGGCGCTCACCCGGATCGGCACGCCCGGCATCCTCAAGACCGCCCGCGACGGCTACGACGGCAAGGGCCAGTGGCGCATCGGTTCGGCGATGGAGGCGAGCGGTATCCGCTTTCCCGGCGTCCCTTGCGTCTACGAGGGCTTCGTTAGCTACGAGACCGAGTTCTCGGTGATCCTCGTTCGCGGTAAGGACGGCGAGACAAGGTTCTGGGATTCCACGGCAAACCTGCACGAGGGCGGGATGCTCGCCCGGTCGATCCTGCCGGCGGGCAGCGTGGTCGAGGCGCAGGTCCCCGCCGCCCGCGAACTCGCCACCAAGGTGGCAGCGGCGCTCGGCTATGTCGGGGTGCTGACGCTCGAGTTCTTCGCGACGCGTGACGGGCCGGTGTTCAACGAGATGGCCCCGCGCGTCCACAACTCGGGACACTGGACCATCGAGGGCGCGGCCACCAGCCAGTTCGAGAACCACATCCGCGCGATCTGCGGCCTGCCGCTCGGGAACACCAAGACCCGCTTCGAGGCGATCGAGATGCGCAACATCGTCGGCCCCGACGCGCTGAAGGCGCACGCCATTCTGGCCGAGCCGGGCGAGCCGCACCTCCACCTCTACGGCAAGCGCGAGGCGCGCGAGGGCCGCAAGATGGGCCACGTCACGCGCGTCGGGCACCTCATTCGATGAGCCTTAAGAGCAAGGGGGAGATCGTGCTGATCTACGCCCGCGCCGCCAATGGCGCGATCGGCAAGGATGGCGACCTGCCATGGCGGCTGCCGGCAGATTTGAAGCATTTCAAGGCTCTGACGATGGGCCTGCCGATGGTGATGGGCCGCAAGACCTTCGACAGCCTGCCCGGCCTGCTGCCGGGCCGTCGTCACATCGTCCTCACCCGCGAAGCCGGATGGCACGCCGAAGGGGCGGAGGTGGCCCCCACGCCCGAGGCGGCGCTCGACCTTGCGGGAGACGGCATAGTCGCGGTGATCGGCGGGGCGGCGGTGTTCGAAACCTTCCTGCCGCTCGCGCAAAGGGTGGAACTCACCCAGATCCACGCCGATTACGCGGGCGACACCTTCATGCCGCCGCTCGGGCCCGAGTGGCACGAGGTGGCGCGCGCGGATCACCCTGCCGAGGGCGACACCCCCGCCTTCTCGTTTCTCACCTACCGGAAAGCCGCCTGATGCGCTGGCTCGATCACCGCAATCCCGTTCCCGAGAGCTTGCGCGGCGCGATCATCGCACTTGGCAATTTCGACGGGTTCCACCGCGGCCATCAGGCGGTCGCGGGCGAGGCGATCGCCTGGGCGCACGCCGAGGGCCGCCCCTCGATCATCGCCACCTTCGATCCCCACCCGGTGAGCTTTTTCCGCCCCGATCTTGCGCCCTTCAAGCTGACCACGCTCGAACAGCGGCAGGAGCTTTATCTGGCGGCGGGCGCGACCGCGATGCTGGTGTTCCACTTCGACGCCGCGCTGGCGGGCACCAGCGCGGAGGATTTCATCCGCGACATCCTCCTCACCCGCTTCGGCGCGCACGGGGTGGTGACCGGCGGCGACTTCACCTTCGGACGCGGGGCCAAGGGCAACGTCGACCTGCTGCGCTCGCTCGGGGGCGAGCTGGGGCTGCAATCGCGGGTTGTGGACGCGGTAGCCGAGGGCGGAGAGATCGTCTCCTCGAGCCGCATCCGGCAGGCCCTGCGCGACGGCGATCCGCAGGAGGCCGCGCGGCTGCTCACCCGGCCCTTCGCGATCCGCGGCATCGTCCAGCACGGCGACAAGGTCGGGCGCACGATCGGCTATCCGACCGCCAATCTCGGCATCGAGAACTACATTCGCCCCAAGTACGGCATCTACGCCGTGACAGGCCGCATCCTCGCCACCGGCGAGGTGCTGCAGGGCGCCGCCAACATCGGCATCCGCCCGCAGTTCGAGCCGCCCAAGGAGCTGCTCGAGCCCTATTTCTTCGATTTCTCCGGCGATCTCTACGGGCAGGAGATCGAAGTCGCCTTCCACCACTACCTGCGCGGCGAGGCGAAGTTTGACAGCCTCGAGGCCCTTATCGCGCAGATGGACAAGGATTGCGCCGAGGCGCGGCGGTTGCTCGCTTAGGGGAAGCAAGAGGGTTTCTCGCAGAGACGCAGAGTGAAGAGAGACGCGGAGATACCGTGCTCGCGGCGAAGCCGCACTCTTCCTGCAACGTCGCGACAAGCCGCGCCGGTACAATTCTTGGAAATGCCTTCGGCACGCACAACACCTCCGTGTCTCCCCTTTCTCCTCCGTGTCTCTGCGAGAAATGCCCGCGGCAAAGCCGCGTAACCTTCCGCCCAAGACAAATTGCGCAAAGCCCGCCCGCCCGCTAAGGCCCCGCGCGATATGTCTGAAGATACCGCAGCACGCGATTACCGGGACACCGTCTTCCTGCCGAAGACCGATTTCCCCATGAAGGCCGGCCTTCCCCAGAAGGAGCCGGGCATCGCCGCGCACTGGCAGGAGATCGGCCTTTACGACCAGTTGCGCGCCGCGCGGCGGGGGCGGGAAAAGTTCATCTTCCACGACGGCCCGCCCTACGCCAATGGCGACATGCATATCGGCCATGCGCTGAACCACATCCTCAAGGACATGGTCTGCCGCACCCAGAACCTGATCGGCAAGGACGCGCCTTACGTGCCCGGCTGGGACTGCCACGGCCTTCCCATCGAATGGAAGGTCGAGGAGCAGTACCGCAAGGAGAAGAAGCCCAAGCCCGTGCTCACAGGCAGCGGGCGGGACGAGGCGGCGGTCAAGGCCTTCCGCGATGAGTGCCGCGCCTATGCGCAGCACTGGGTCGACGTGCAGCGCTCGCAATTGAAGCGCCTCGGCATCATGGCCGATTGGGACCACCCCTACCTCACGATGCAGAAGGAGAGCGAGGCGGTGATCGTCGCCGAGCTCCTGAAGCTCG
>JBJTSG010000372.1:0-17048 GCA_046076505.1 Erythrobacter sp.
CCGCGATCGGAGCGATGACATGAGACTGCCTGCCTTCCTCGCCGCCCTGCTCCTCGCGGCCGCGCCCGCGCAGGCGCAGGAGATGCTGATCATCGCCCACCGCGGCGCCAGCGCCGAACGCCCCGAGCACACGCTTGCCGCCTACGAGCGCGCCATCGACGAGGGCGCGGACTACATCGAGCCCGACCTCGTCGCGACCAAGGACCTCGTCCTTGTCGCGCGCCACGAGAACGAGCTGTCGGGCACCACCGACGTCGCGACGCGCGAGGAGTTCGAGGACCGCCGCCGCGAGGCGACCATCGACGGCCAGCGTGTGGCCGGGTGGTTCGCCGAGGACTTTACCCTGGCCGAACTGCGCACCCTGCGCGCGAAGGAGCGCATCCCTTCCCTGCGCCCAGCGAACGCGCGCTTCGACGGGCTGTGGCAGGTGCCGACCCTCGCCGACATCGTGACGCTGGTGCGCGCCAAGGAAGCCGAGACCGGGCGCAGGATCGGGATCTACCCGGAACTGAAGCACCCCAATTTCCTTCTCCAGAACGCCGGCATCGACATGGTCGATCTCCTGCTCCGCGATTTCCGCAAGCTCGGGATCACGCCGGCAGACCCGGTGTTCGTCCAGAGTTTCGAGGTGGCGCCCCTTCAACGGCTGAAGCAGCGCGGCGGCGGGTTCAGGCTCGTGCAGCTGGTCGGCCCCGCAGGCGGCCCGGCGGACGAGTCTGCGATGCGCTATGCCGACATGGTGACGCCGACCGGTCTCGCCGAAGTCGCGAAATACGCCGACGTCGTGGGCGCGCAGATCGCGATGATCCTGAGCCCCGACGGCACGCCGACCGCGTTGGTGGCCGACGCCAATGCCGCGGGGCTGGCCGTGCACGCCTGGGCGATCCGGCCGGAGAACGACTTCCTCCCCGCCCCCTTGCGCACCGGCACGGACCCCAAGGGCAAGGGCTGCGGCGATGCGAAGCTGGCAGCGATGCTCGAGGCGGCGGGGGTGGTGGGGGTGTTCACCGACGGGCCGCTCAAGGGGCGCAAGTGTGACTGACGCTCACCCGTTCGTGCTCAGGGCGAACGGAGCTGGTGGCTAGACCCGCCGCGCACTCAGGATGTAGTTCAACGCCAAGTCCTCGGACAGGTGCAGCCCCTTGCCCGGTCGCCACGCGATCCCGCGCTTCGCCACGACCGCCAGGCCGACTTCGGCCAGCATCTCCTCCAGCTCCTCGGGCGTGACGAAATCCTCCCCGCGGTGCGTGCCGCGCGGCACGTAGCCGACCGCCTCCGCCGCGCCGACCAACAGGATGCGCGAGGCCGCGGTGCGGTTGGGGGTGCTCATCACCAGCAGGCCGCCCGGCGCGAGCCGCGCCGCGACATCACGCAGGAAGGCGGGCTTGTCCGCGACGTGCTCGATCACCTCCACACAGGTGACGAGATCGAAGGTGCCGATGTCAAGCGCCGCGACCTCGCCCGCCATGTAGCGGATGTCGAGCCCCACGCCTTCCGCATGCGCCGCTGCAGCAGCGACATTCTCCGGCGCCGCATCGACGCCCGTCACCGCCGCGCCGAGCCGCGCCAGCGGTTCGCACAACAACCCCGCCCCGCAGCCGATGTCGAGCGCCGTCCTGCCCGCGAGCGGCTTTGCCGCAGCCGCCGCGCCAGGCCAGTGATCGTCGATCGCATCCCGCACGAAGGCCAGTCGCACCGGGTTCACCTGGTGGAGCGAGGCCATCGGACCCTTGGGATTCCACCAGTCGCGCGCCAGCTTTGCGAAAAAATCCGCCTCCTCGGGGCGAATGGTAACATTCGAGACGTTTGCGTTTCCCATGATCCCCTCCTAACAGCGCGCGCAAGCACTCACCAGCCGGAGCGACGTCCCTTGGCCCGTATCGTGATGAAATTCGGCGGCACCTCGATGGCCGGGACGGAGCGCATCCGCCGGGTCGCGAACATCGTGCGCGCGCAGGCGGCGCGGGGCGACCAGGTCGCCGTGGTCGTGAGCGCGATGGCCGGCGAGACCGACCGGCTGGTGAACTTCTGCCGCGAGGCGAACCCGCTCTATGACCCCGCCGAATACGACGTCGTCGTCGCGAGCGGCGAACAGGTCACGAGCGGCCTTCTCGCCCTCACCTTGCAGGCACTGGGCTGCAAGGCGCGCAGCTGGCTCGGCTGGCAATTGCCGATCCGCACCATCGAGGCCCATGCCAAGGCGCGCGTCGAATCGATCGAGGCCGAGGCGCTGGTCGCCAGCCTCGAGGCGGGCGAGATCGCGGTCATTCCCGGCTTCCAGGGCATGTCGGAGGATGGCCGGGTGACGACCCTCGGCCGCGGCGGTTCGGACACCTCGGCGGTGGCGGTGGCGGCCGCGATCAAGGCGGATCGCTGCGACATCTACACCGACGTCGACGGCGTCTACACCACCGATCCGCGCATCGTCGCCAAGGCGAAGAAGCAGAAGGCGGTGACCTACGAGGAAATGCTCGAACTCGCCTCCGTCGGCGCCAAGGTGCTCCAGACCCGCTCGGTCGGCCTTGCGATGAAGGAAAAGGTACGGCTGCAGGTGCTCTCGAGCTTCATCGGCGAGGGCGCGCCGCCCGCCGACGATCTGCCGGGGACAATGATCGTCTCCGACGAGGAAATGGACGAATTGGTGGAGAAGGGCCTGATGGAACGCCAGCTTGTGACCGGCATCGCGCATGACAAGAACGAGGCGAAGGTGATCCTCACCCGCGTGCCCGATCGTCCGGGCTCGGTCGCCAACATCTTCGAGCCGCTCGCCGCGGCCTCGATCAACGTCGACATGATCATCCAGAACGTCGGCCGCGACAAGGGCGAGACCGACGTGACCTTCACCGTGCCGCAATCCGACCTCGCCCGCGCGCAGGCGCTGCTCGAGGACCGGCGCGATGCGATCGGCTTCAACCGCATCATCACCGACAGCAAGATCGCCAAGATCAGCGTCGTCGGCGTCGGCATGAAGAGCCACGCGGGGGTCGCCTCGACGATGTTCCGCGCGCTTTCCGAACGCGGCATCAACATCCAGGCGATCTCGACCAGCGAGATCAAGGTCAGCGTGATGATCGACGAGGACGAGACCGAGCTGGCGGTGCGGGTGCTGCACACGGCTTACGGACTTGACGCGGTTAGCTGAAAAGAAATGCGTTTCATCTGAATTAACCATCAAGAGTTACCACAGCTTAACTTTTTGGGCCGGACTGTGGGCGTCCTCACTCCCGAGGACGAAAGGCAGCCCCCATGCCCATCAGGGCCCATCTCGACCCCCGCTCCGCCGACGCCGGTCAGCGCAGCGCCGCTCGCCGCGCGCTGCATCTGGAAACCAGCGGTTTCCTCGCCGATGCAGGGCCCGAGGGGCGCGAGGCGAACGTCACCATCCACAACATCTCGGAAGCGGGCCTGCTGATCGAGACGGGCCTCGATCTCACCGAGGGCGAGACGCTCGCCATCGACCTGCCGCAGGCCGGCGTGGTCGGCGCGGCGGTGGTGTGGCGCAGCGAGCGGCTCTACGGCTGCGCCTTCGAGACCCCGATCGGCGCGGGCGCGCTCGCCGCCGCGCAGCTTCAGGGCTTCGCGCCGGGCCTGCCGGTGCGGCCCCAGCCTGCTCCCATGTCCGCGACGCGCGGCCCCGGCGAACCGCTCGGGCCGCGCCTCAACCGCCTGCGCCGAGAGGCGGGGCTGACCCTCGCCGAAGTCGCCGCCACGCTCGGGGTGAGCAAGCCCACGGTCTGGGCGTGGGAAAAGGGCAAGGCCCGCCCGCTCCCCGAACGGCTGGCCGCGATCGCAGCTGCGCTGGGCGTCGATCCCGATATCCTCGCCCCGCCGCCGGGAGCCACGCGCGAGGTAGAGGCGGTGATCGCCGACTGCCGCCAGCGCATCGCCGAAGCCTGCGGGATCGATCCCCACGCGGTGCGGATCATGGTCGAACTGTAAAGCAAGCCGGTTCCCGCGCCTAGAAGACCCTACCTACTGTGCCCAATACGTATTGGACTGGCTGACGCTCTTGGAAAATATGGTAAACAGAACTTGAAGTTGATTCGGAAATTAGTCGGGTAAAGCAATCTTTCTAACTAATTCCCGGACAATCTTCAGGTGAAACAGGGACCATATCTCCAAATCTTCAAGTTGCGTTAGTTTAACTGCCAACAAACAAGCAGTGAATTCGTGCGTAATTCGTTTCGCAAACGGGGGCCAGTGGGCATGAGGATCGGACTGAGTGACGTCGAGGGCCATGTGCTGCATGGCCTGCTGGAGGAAGCATCGGGCGATATTGTGATCCGGCTCGATGCCCGCGGTTTCATCCTCCATGCCTCGCGCAATATCGCCGAACTCGGCCTCGACCTTGCCGCCGCGCTGCTCCACCCGCACATCACCGATCTCGCGTCGCGCGACCATGCCGCCTATCTCGGCGAGCATGTCGCGGCCGCGCTCGCGGGCCGCCCGCCCGCCGGCTGGGTGGAGTTCCCGGTCGTCACCTGCGAGGCGGATCACGAAGACGGGCATGGCGCCTGCCGCGCGCCCGAATGCCGGCGCTGGTATGCCCTGAGCCTGCGCCCCTTGCGCGACACGTTCGGGGTGCCCGACGGCGCGCTGTGCCTGATGCGTTCGGTGCAGCAGCTGCGCGCGCTCGAGGGCGAGCTCCACGCCCGCGCGGTGACCGATCCGCTCACGGGCCTCGCCAACCGCGCCGCCTTCTGCGCGCAGCTGAGACGCCACCTCGCTTTGGGCGGCGGACAGATGGTCGCGGCCTTCGCGGTCGATCACCTGCGCGCGCTGCGTCTGCGCTACGGCGAGCGCGCCGCCGACGATGTGGTGTGGGGCTTTGCGCGGTTCCTGCAGACCATGGCGCTGCCGGGTCACGAGGTTGCCCAGCTCGACGGTGAGCGCTTCGCGGTGGTGCTCCCCGAGATGTCCTCGCGCGGCGCGCGCGAATGGGCGCAGGAGGTGGTCGCGACCTTCGCCGGCCTTGCCGCGCCCGTTTCGTCCAAGGCCCCGCAGCTCACCGCCAGCGCGGGCGTCGCGCGGGTGGCGTGCACCGTCGACTGGACCCTGCGCGAGGCTGAACTCGGCCTTGTCCTGGCGCGCGCAGGAGGCGGCAGCCAGGTGGCGGTCGCGGGATACCGGCGGGCGGCTTAGCTTTCGGACAACGCTGACGCGCGATGCAGACCCCCGCGCCACCGAAGGTGGCTCCCGAACAGGAAATCTGGACTCGTCCGTCCGCCCCGCTAAACCCGCCCCCATGAGCCATATCGCCACCATCCTCCTGCTCGGCTCGGGCGAGCTGGGCCGCGAATTCGTCATTGCCGCCAAGCGTCTCGGCGCCCGCGTGATCGCCTGCGACAGCTACGATGATGCCCCCGCCATGCAGCTGGCGGACGGGCGCGAGGTGTTCCCGATGCTCGACGGCACGGCGCTGAAAGCGGCTGCCGAGAAGCACCGGCCCGACCTGATCGTCCCCGAGATCGAGGCGATCCGCACCGAGATGCTTGGCGAGCTGGAGGCGGAAGGTTTCACCGTCGTCCCCTCCGCTCGCGCGGCGCATCTCACCATGAACCGCGATCGGGTCCGCGACCTTGCTGCGGGCGAGCTGGGGCTCGTCACGTCGCAATACGGCTACGCGGAAAGCCTCGCCGAGGCGTGCGAGGTGGCCGCGCGGATCGGCTACCCGCTGGTGATGAAGCCGGTGATGTCCTCATCGGGCAAGGGCCAGAGCAAGGTTGACACGCCCGAGGCTCTGGAAGCGGCGTGGGACTACGCCGTCGCCAACATGCGCGGCGACCGGGCGCGGGTGATCGCCGAGCAGTTCATCGCCTTCGATTACGAGATCACCCTGCTCACCGTCCGCCACGCGGGAGGGATCAGCTTCTGCCCGCCGATCGGCCACCGCCAGGAGCGCGGCGACTACCGCGAAAGCTGGCAGCCCGCCGCCATGTCCCCCGCCGCGCTGGCGAAGGCGCAGGACATGGCCGCCAAGGTCGTCGCCGCCTTGCAGGGTGAGGGGCGCGGCTGGGGGCTCTACGGTGTCGAGTTCTTCGTGCGCGGCGAGGAGGTGATCTTCTCCGAATTATCGCCCCGCCCGCACGACACGGGGATGGTGACGCTGGTGAGCCAGGACCTCACCGAGTTCGACCTCCACGCCCGCGCGATCCTCGGCCTGCCGGTGCCGGCGGAGATCGTCGCCCGCCCCGCCGCCTCGGCGGTGATCCTCGCCGACCGGGACAGCGACGACTTCGCATTCGAGGGGCTGCCCGAGGCGCTGGCTCTCGGCGACACCGATGTGCGGATCTTCGGGAAGCCCGTCACCCGGCCTTACCGGCGCATGGGCGTGGCGCTGGTCCGCGCCGCCGACGCACCCGCCGCCGTGGCGCTCGCCAAGGCGTCAGCCGCTAAGGTGCGCATTGTCTATTCATCCGCGGACGACTAAGCGCCCTCGCCCATGGCAACCTATCCCCTGACCGCCGCGCGCATGCAGCGCGGCACCGACTTCCTCGGCTGCGAGACCGCGATCCTGTGCGGCGCGATGAGCTGGGTGTCCGAGCGCAACCTCGTCGCCGCGATCAGCAACGCGGGCGGCTTCGGCGTGATCGCCTGCGGGGCGATGACCCCCGAACTGCTGGATGCCGAGATCGCCGCAACCAAGGCGCTCACGTCGAAGCCCTTCGGCGTCAACCTCATCACCATGCACCCCGCGCTGTTCGACCTTATCGCGGTGTGCCGCAAGCATGGGGTGACCCACGTGGTGCTGGCGGGCGGCATCCCGCCCAAGGGCTCGGTCGAGGCGATCAAGGCCGACGACAGCGGGATCAAGGTGATCTGCTTCGCGCCGACGCTGGCGCTTGCCAAGAAGCTGCTGCGCTCGGGCGCCGACGCGCTGGTGATAGAGGGCATGGAGGCGGGCGGGCATATCGGCCCGGTCTCGACCTCGGTGCTGGCTCAGGAAATGCTGCCCGAGCTCGCGAGCGAGCACCTGATCTTCGTCGCCGGCGGCATCGGCCGGGGCGAGGCGATCGCGAGTTATCTCGAAATGGGCGCGGCCGGGGTCCAGCTCGGCACCCGCTTCGCCTGCGCGACCGAAAGCATCGCCCACCCCGATTTCAAGCGCGCCTTCTTTCGCGCAAGCGCCCGTGAGGCGGTGGCGAGCGTGCAAGTCGACCCGCGCCTCCCCGTCATCCCGGTGCGCGCCTTGAAGAACAAGGGCACCGAGGAGTTCACCGCCAAGCAGCGCGAGGTCGCCGCGCTTCTGGACGAAGGCGGGATCGACATGGCCGAGGCCCAGCTTCAGATCGAGCACTTCTGGGCCGGTGCCCTGCGCCGCGCGGTGATCGAGGGCGATGTCGAGAACGGCAGCGTCATGGCCGGGCAGTCGGTCGGCATGGTGACGAAGGAAGAGCCCGCCGCCGACATCATCGCCGAACTGATGGCGCAGTGCGAGGCGGCGCTGGCACGGTAAGCCTCGCGGCTTTGCCAGTGGTGCGGGGGCGCGGTTCAGCCCACACTCCAGCGCATGATCGTCCAGCGCCTCGACCATGTGAACATCATCACCGACCGGCTCGCCGAGACCGCGCGGTTCTATGCCGAACTGCTCGATCTGGAGGAGCGCGACGGGCCGCCGCCGCTTGCCCCCCATCAAGTGCGCTGGATGCATGACCCGGCGGGCAACGCGATCCTGCACCTCAATTCGGTCGACTGCCCGCGCGCCTTTGACCGCGAGGTGGCGCCGGGGGCCGAAACCGGCGCGATCCACCACGTGGCGCTGCGCTGCGGCGAGTTCGAGACGGTGAAGGCCCGTCTCGACGCGCGCGGCGCCGATTACCGGGTCAATGACCTCTCGAGCATCGGCCTCAGACAGATCTTCACCGCCGATCCCAACAACGTGCTCCTAGAGCTCAATTTCTTCAGCGCCTAGCGTGGCAGGTCGATCGCCTGCACCTCGGTGCCGATCGCGTAGAGGCGCACGCCCTTGTCCGTCGGCACCGCCTGGAACTTGTTGGCGGCGCGGGCAATCGGAGCGCGCTCCCAGGTCTTGCCGCCGTCCTTGGTGGCAAAGCCCCCGGCGGCGGTGCCGACGAAGCCGACGTCCTTGCTGACGAAGCCGATCCCGAACTGGCGCGCGGTCTTGTCCTGCGCCATCTCGATCTCGCGCCACGTCTTGCCCTTGTCGTCGCTGCGGATCACCAGCTGGGCGGCGCGCTCGGGGTCGTAGGACTGGACCGTGGCGTAGCCGGTGTCGCTCCCTTCCGGAAAGCTCGCCTTCCAGATCAGCTCGAACTTGCGGCCCGAGCGGTAGACCTCGCGCCACGTCTTGCCGCCGTCCTCGGTGCGCAGCACGAGACCCTCGGCCTGCGCGGGATCGGAGTTGGTGGCGGCGAAGACGAGGCCGGTCATCTCGTCGAAGAACCTGACGTCGAGGATCATGCCGGCGTGCGCGCTCATGTCGATCACTTCCCAAGTCTCGCCCCCGTCGACCGAGCGCAGCATCCCCGTCGGCCCGCCGACGCGCCCGGCAGCGTGGATCACGGTGCGCGGGACGAGCGTGCCCTGATAGATGCGCTGCACCGTCAGGATGTCGATCGCGCAGACGCCCTTGATGGTCGCCTCGCCGGTATCGACCGCCTCCCACGTGCGCCCGCCGTCGCGGGTGCGGTAGAGCGGCGTGGTGTCGGTGACGCCGGGGTAGTAGTCGGTGCCGATATTGCCGATGAAGCCGTTCTGGCGGTCCACGAAGCCGACCGCGCGCACAAAGGTGCCGGGGCGGCTGGCGACCTTCTCCCACGTCGCGCCGCCATCCTTGGTGGCGAAGAGATCGCCCGCGCCGGTGCCGTACCAGCCGTGGTCCGCGTCGACGAAGCTGACGCTGTCACGCTTGCCGCGATAGGCCTCGGTGGCGAAGGTGCGCCATTCCCCCGCCGCGCTGGCGGCAGCAGGCGCAGGCGCGGCCTCCTCGGCGGCGAGCGGCGCGGTGAAGGCCAGCGCGGCGAGCGCTGCGGCGATACGTCCATTCATGCGGTGCGACCCCTTTGGTTGGGCGCTAGCGGCGGGCGATCTTCTTCCCCGACTCCAACGCCTTGTCCTCGTTCGCCCGGGCAATGACATAGGCGCGGATCGCTTCGATCTCATCTTTCGACAAAGAGCCCTTGAAGCTCGCCATACCGCTATCCTTGAGCGTACCGCCCTCGACGACGGCATTCCACGCCGAGGCGCTTTCGAGCGCGCCGGAGCGGCGGAGGTCCGGGAGCACGGTCGAGCCGACCGCTCCGGGCGCATGGCATACCGCGCAGTAGCGGCCATACTTGGCCTGCCCCAGCGCGATGAGCTCGGGCTTGGCGGTGCTCGGCGGCGGGTCGAGCGGGATGTCGGCGAGCGCGGGCGGCGCAGGCAGCTTCGCCGTGCCGCCGAGCTTGAAGACCAACAGGCGCGAGACATTCCGCACCGGGGCTTTCCGCTTGATGATGTCGCCATCGACCGAGAGCGCATAGGCCCCGCCCCAGCCCGCCAGCACCGCGACATATTGCTCACCGTTCACGGTGTAGGTGACGGGCGGGGCGACGACGCCGGTCTGGGCCGCGAAGCTCCACAGCTTCTTGCCATTGGCCGCGTCATAGGCGTTGAACTCGCTCCCCGCGGTGCCCTGGAACACGAGCCCACCGCCGGTGGCGAGGAGGCCGCCGTTCCAAGGGCCGGGATGCTCGACCGTCCAGCGCGGCTTCTGCGCGACCGGATCCCAGGCGACGAGCATCCCCCGGAGCGTGCCCGCGACCTGCTTCCGGAAGCCGCCATCCGCCGGCAGATCGCCCGCGCCGAGATTGAAGCCGACGTTGAAGCCGCGTGCGGTATCGGGCTTCCAGTTCGCCTCGGGCGCATACATCATCCCCGCCTCGAAGGCCGGGATGTAGACGAGGTTCTCCTTGGGGCTGTAGGCCATCGGGTGCCAGTTGTGCCCGCCGAGCGCGCCCGGCGTCACCAGCGCGGGCTTGCCGGTCCTGTCGACGCGGGTTTCGGGGTTCTCGATCGGGCGGCCGGTCTTGGAGTCGATGCCACTCGCCCAGTTGACCGTGACATAGGGCTTGGCGCTGATGAACTGGCCGTTGGTGCGGTCGATGACGTAGAAGAAGCCGTTCTTGGGCGCCTGCATCAACACCTTCCGCTGCTTCCCGTCGATCTGCATGTCGGCGAGCATGATGTGCTGCGTGGCGGTGAAGTCCCAGGTCTCGCCCGGCGTCGTCTGGTAGTGCCACACATATTCGCCGGTCTCGGGGCGGATCGCGACGATGCTGGAAAGGTAGAGGTTGTCGCCCTCGCCCGTCCCGTCCTTCCCCGGCGAGCGGTAGGCGCGGTTCCAGGGGCTGCCGTTGCCGACCCCGATGTAGAGCAGGTCAAGCTCCGGGTCGTAGGCCATCGAATCCCACACCGTGCCGCCGCCGCCGATCGCGTCGGAGGCGGCCAGCACGTCCATGTTCCAAGTCGCCGCCGCCTTCTGGAGGTGGGCCGGGGCGTCGGCGCCCTGCCCGCCCTCGGGCACGGTGTAGAACTTCCAGAGCTGCTTGCCGGTGCCGGCATCATAGGCGGCGACGAAGCCCCTCACCCCGAACTCGGCCCCGCCGTTGCCGATGATGACCTTGCCATCGATCACCCGCGGCGCGCCGGTGATGGTGTAGCTCTTGCCCTCGGGCACGGTCTGCGTCTCCCAGGCGACGGTGCCCGTCCCCCGGTCGAGCGCGATCAGGCGGCCGTCCAATGTGCCGAGGAAAAGCTTGTCGCCCCACGCGGCGAGCCCCCGGTTCACGACATCGCAGCACGCCTTGACCGCGGTCTCGCCGGGGACCTTGGGGTCATATTCCCACAGCTTCGCGCCGGTCGCGGCGTCAAAGGCCTTCACCTTGCTCCATGCGGTGGTGAGGTAGAGCTTGCCGCCCAACACCAGCGGCGTGGCCTCCTGCCCACGCGCGGTGTCCATGTCGGCGGACCAGGCGAGGCCCAATTGCCGCACGTTGTCGCGGTTGATGCCCTCGAGCGGCGAGAAGCGCTGTTCGGAATAGGTGCGCCCGTGGCTGATCCAGTTCGCGCTGTCGCCGTCCGCGCCGACCAGCATCGCGGCGGTGATCTCCCCGGCCTCGCCGGAGCCTCCCTCACCGGTGCCGAAGATCTGGCTGCAATTCGCCAGCGCCCCCGCCGACAGCAACAGCGCCGCACCGGCGGCCCACCGCTTCACCTTCATCAATCCCGCTCTCCCGGTCGTGCTTTTGTCTCATGTTGCCGCGCTGCAAGCCCCTTGTCCATTGCCGGCTTGTCGATCGCGCCCGCCCGCGCCAGAACCGGCGCGCACGGGCGGGACACAAGCCAAGGGAGACGTTTCGATGTGCGACGAGAAGAACCTCGCCGACTGGGCCAGGGAGACCATCAGCCGCCGGCAGTTCGGCGCGCTTACCGGCGCGGCGGCGCTTGCCGCCTGCACCGCGGGCGAGAGCGAGACGCAGGCTCAACCCACCCCGCTCGCGGGGCTCAAGGAGCAGGGCGTCAACTTCGCAACGCCGGATGGGCGCCTTGACGGCTTCTTCGTCCAGCCCGCCAAGGGCAGCCACGCCGCGGTGATCCTGTGGCCCGACATCGCCGGCATCCGCGAAGCCAAGCGCAACATCGCGCGCAAGCTCGCCACCTCGGGCTATGCGGTGCTGGTCGTGAACCCCTACTATCGCGACGTGACCGGCGAGCAGTTCGCCGACTTCGCGGCCTTCGCGGCCGGCGGCGGCTTCCAGAAGGTCGGCCCGTGGCGCGCGAAGCTCAACGCGGAGGCAGTGATGCGCGACGCCAAGGCAATCGCCGACTGGTTGGACCGGCAGGAGGGCGTGACGCAGGCCAAGGGGATCGGCACGCAAGGTTATTGCATGGGCGGGCCGTTCACGGTGTGGAGCGCGGCCGCATCCCCGCGCATCAAGGCCGCGGCGAGCTTCCACGGCGGCGGCCTGGTGCGACCCAACGATCCGATGAGCCCCTCAGCCCTCCTCGCCAAGACCGAGGCAAGCTACCTCATCGCTATCGCGAAGAACGACGACGCCAAGGCCCCGGGCGACAAGGACGCGCTGCGCGAGGCGGCGGCGGCGGCCAAGCGCCCGGCCAGGATCGACGTCTATGCCGGCGATCACGGCTGGATGGTGCCCGACAGTCCTGCGTACAACGCCGCAGCCGCGGCGCAGGGCGAGGCCGACCTGCTGGCGCTCTACAAGGGGGCGCTGGGGTGAGGGCAACGCCTTCGCCGTCATCTCAATGGGTGCTGGGGGCGAAGGCGGCAGTGATGGTCTGGATAAAGGCCAACCGCCTGAATTGAAGGCCAGCTCATCGCTGTCAGGCCGGGAATGGCTGCGCGGCGGTGTCAGCGCGCCGGCTGTGGACGATCTTCCGGCAGCGCGACCAGCTCTTCGAGGAACAGCGCGATAAGGCCCGATTGGGAATCGACGCCCGCTTTCGCATAAGCCCGCGCCAGCTGTGCGCGGACGGTACCGGTTGCCGAGCCCCTCAGGGCTGCAATCTCGGCGATGTCGCAGCCCTTGAGCGCAAACAGCGCCACATCGGCTTCGGCTGCGGTCAATTGCCATTGTCCGAAGCGCAGCCGGATCAGATCGGCAAGCGCCCCGCGCGCCACCGCGACCGCCGCCTCGTCACGCCGCGCCTTTGCGATCAGATGGCGCACTTGCAAGGCACCCAGCACGATCGCGACAAGAAGTGCGATGGCGGCCATTGCTTCGATCGCCAGATGCAGGCCTATGCCATCTGCCGCAATGTCTCCGGCCAGATCGGCGAGGAAGAACGCGCAGGCAAGCGCCTGCGAGGCCACAAGGATGCTGAGCCCGGTCGCTCTGCGTTCGATGCTGCGCGCTCTTGCGTTCATCAAGCGTGCCTTACCGTCCCACCGGGGCCATCGCCACAAGAACGTGCCTTCCGCTGCGCCGCGTCTCGAAGATCACGCCGGCAAGGTGCAGCAGGATGAGGAGGTAGAGGAGATTGGCCGCCGTCTCGTGGATTTCGCCCAGCGGGCCTTCCTCTTCCTCGCCGCCTTCGCCGTCCTCCTGTTTCTCCTCCTTCTCCTCGCTTGCCGCCTCGCGCTCGGCGCCGGGGCCTTGCGCGGCGATGGTGCGCTCCTGACGCTCACCTTCCCGCTGCGTTCCATCGAGGCTCGGAAGGCCCGCCATCGCGACCCCGGTGGCAATGATCGTCAACAGGCACCACCAGATGGCATAGACCATCAGCGCCCCCAGCGGGTTGTGCGAGGCGTGGTGGATCACCTTGCCCGTCCGGATGTCGCGCAGGTGCGCCATCGCCTTGCGCGGGCTCGGCCAGAACGCGGAAAACCGCGCCTCGGCCGGGCCGACCAGACCCCATAGCAGGCGCAGGGCAAGGATCGCGGCAAGGCCGTAGCCGACCCAGATATGCGCGCCTGAGCCCTCTTCGGTGAAAACGGCATTGGCGAGCACGGCAAGGGCAATCGACCAGTGGGTGATCCGGACGATCGGATCCCAGCGGCGGCGGGCGGATGGGGCAGCGTCGGTCATGTGAGCATCCTTTGCGATAGGGTGCCAGCGACCTGCCCGTGATATGGGGGACAAGGCGAGCCGCTGGCCCGCCGCACATGGCCCCGCGCCAATTGCTGCGCGATTGGCGATGTGCTTACGCGCGGGGATGTAAGCGCCTGCTTAGGGCGGGCCGGACGAACGCCGCCCTCATGCGCTGCTTCTGGCTCTACGCCCGCCGCACCTTCGCCCGCTCGTTCGCCGCTCCGAAGCGGCCGTGCTTGCGGTAGCGCAGCATCCACTTGTCGAGGAACAGGCCCAGGGGCTTGGCCTCGATTCCGAGGTCGGCGAGGCCGAGCGCGCCGGGAGCAACCGTGTTGCCGGCCTTCAGCAGCGTCCACTGATCGCGGCTCATCGGGGTGAGCGGCATCGCGGCAAAGGCCGCGCTGATCCCGTCAGGCACGGCGAGGAAGGTGCGCTTTCTCCCCTGCGCCGCGGCAATCGCCTCGTGGATCTGCATCATGGAGAACTGCTCGGGGCCACCCAGCTCGTAAGTCTTGCCGCCGTGCGCCTCGGGGTCGTCGAGCGCGACCGCGACCGCTTCCGCGACATCATCGGCATAGACCAGCTGGAGCTTCGCCGCCGGCCCGAACACCGGGAGCACGGGGAGCAGTTCGATCATCCCGGCGAAGAGGTTGATGAAGTTGTCGTCCTTGCCGAACACGATCGAGGGGCGCAGGATCGTCGAGCGCGGGTAGGCCGACTGCACCTCTGCTTCGCCCCGCGCCTTGGCCCGCGCATAGGCGGTGGGCGAGGCCGAATGCGCGCCGATGGCGCTGACATGGACGAGGCTCGCGATGCCGCGCGCGGCCGAGAGGCGCGCGATGGTGCCCGCCGCCTCGCCCATCAGCTTGTCGAGATCGCCGCTGAAGGCGCCCACGAGGTTGACGACGTGATGCGCCCCCTCAAGCGCGGCGGCGACGTGCTCCTCCTTGGTGATGTCGCAGGGCATGAGCTGGAGCTGGCCGAGGTTGGCGAGCGGCTTCAGCCCCTGCGCCTTGCCCGGCGCGCGGCTCGCGAGGCGCAGGCGCGCGCCGCGGGTCAGCAGGGCCTGCGCGACATAATTGCCGATGTAGCCGGTGCCGCCGAAGATCGTGACCAGCTTGCCGGCGAGGGGGGAGTGGGGAGAGGGCATGGGGTGGTGCTCGCTCTGGGTAGGGTCGTTGGGGTTTTTCTGCGCGGCCTTTGCGGCAAGGATGGCGGGATCGCAAGGGGTGCGTGAACGGCCCCGTGCCGTCCCGCCGCCGGTCCGCGCCCGCCTGCAGGCTCGACAGGGGCCGGGCAAGGCGCTGCCAGCCCTCCCAAAGCCTGCTCTTGCCCCGCTCGAGACCCTCCCAGCCCCCCGTCCGCACCCGTCCCGGCGTCGCCTTTTCGCACCGGTTTCGGGGTCAGGCGAAGCGCTCCAGAGCTCGCCCGAAAGGATCGAAACGAACAACGAGGTTTGGATTGACAGCCCCCCGCCCCCTTCGCTAGTGGCCCACCCCTACCCAGCCTCCGGCGGCGAAGACCGGAAGCATCCGTGCCCAGATGGCGGAATTGGTAGACGCACCGTCTTCAGGTGGCGGCGCTCGCAAGGGCGTGGAGGTTCGAGTCCTCTTCTGGGCACCATTTGTTCTTTTCAGAACATCCCAAAAAGTCTATAAAAACCGCAGAAATCCTAGGGAATTGGCCCTTGGATGGTTCCGGATCGTCCCGGCTGTTCCCGGGGGTTCCTGACATTTTTGCGGGCCTTTTGCGGGCCTTTTGCAAAAAGCCGAAAAAAAAGGCCCGCACATGCCCCTGACCGAGACTCGGCTCCGCGCACTCAAGGCGAAGGACAAGTCATACAAGGTTGCCGACCAGCGCGGCCTCTATGTCGAGGTCACGCCGTCTGGCGGCAAACTCTGGCGGTTCCGTTACCGCATCGGCAAGGTCGAGAAGAAGCTTTCCATCGGAAGCTATCCCGACATCAGCCTGAAGCAGGCGCGAGAAGCGACCTACGAGGCGCGCCATTCCATTGCGTCCGGTGGCGACCCGGCGTTCGAGAAGCGCAAGCAAAAGATCCGGGAGGAGTTCCTGGCAGCCCAGACCTTTGAGGCCGTGGCGCGCGAGTACATCGAGCAGATGATGGTGCAGAATGGCAGGGCAGATGCGACCTTGGTGAAGGCCAACTACTTCCTCGAGCAATTGGCCCCGGCGATCGGCAGCCGCCCGATCAAGGAGATCGAGCCGTTTGAAGTCCTGGCACCGCTCAAGCGCCTTGAAGCAACGGGCAAGCACGAGACCGCCAAGAAGTGTCGTTCGTTTGCCGGCCGGGTGTTTCGCTACGCAGTGGCTACCACGCGCTGCCAGTCCGATCCGACTAGCTTACTCAAGGGTGCGCTCGTCACCCCTCGCGCGAAGCATTATGCAGCGATCCTCGAGCCGAAGGAGCTTGGCGGCCTGCTCCGCGCGATCGATGACTACACCGGTTATCCGGTCACCAAGTTCGCGCTCCAGATCGCACCGCACGTCTTCGTACGGCCTGGCGAACTTCGTCATGCCGAATGGCGGGAGATCGACCTGATTGACGGCGTTTGGAAGATTCCCGCCGGGAAGATGAAGGCTAGGCGCGCGCATGCCGTCCCGCTGTCCAAGCAAGTCATCAGCTTGCTGACCGATCTAGCTGAGATGCTGGGCTACGAAGGCTACGTGTTCCCTTCCGCTCGCAGCCCGCTACGGCCCATGAGCGAAAACGCACTGAACGCGGCATTCCGTCGGATGGGCTTCTCGAAGGACGAAGTGACCGCGCATGGTTTGCGTGCGACTGCGTCTACGTTCCTCAACGAATCCGGACTCTGGAACCCTGACGCGATCGAGCGCGCCTTGGCACACGGCGACAGTAACGCGGTTCGCGGTGCCTATCATCGAGGGAAGCACTGGGAGGAGCGGGTCCGGATGGCCCAGTGGTGGAGCGATCACCTCGACCAGCTTCGCTTGGGCGGGAATGTGATCAAGATGCAGAATTCTGCGGCCGCGTAGACATAATAATCAGCTGCGTTGGACCTTTGATAGAAGTCCCGTCGGCCAGAGCGTGATCAGCAGTTTCCGCTGACACAGACGACATTCAGGGCGCCCGAGCTGCTTGCTAATACCTGCCCTCCGTTCATCTCGCAGCCTGTTGGTGCAAACGACCGACCTAGGGACAAAGTCGTTGTTCCAAACGTGCCACTTGAATGAAGCCTTGCAAGGATGCCATCGTCGATGGATTGCCGTTAGGTTAATGTTGGGCCGACGCCCTAACAATTACTGTTGTAGGCCCGAGAAGAGCCGGAGCCTATCGACTATTGCCCTGTTTTGCGCTTCAAAGCGTCATGGCTAATGCACTTGAGGTCCGAAATCTCCGCAACATCTCGCGACTGCGTTTCGAACTCCCGGATCCGGGCGTCTGGCTTCTCACTGCCGGTAACGGGGCCGGGAAGACCACATTGCTTGCCTGCCTGCGCCGAATAGGGCAGCCAA
>JBJTSG010000373.1:0-3053 GCA_046076505.1 Erythrobacter sp.
GGCACGGTGCGCTACGGGCGGCAGGAGTTCACCCGCGAGGGGTGGGATCAGGTGGTCGACATCAACTTCAATTCGGTGATGGACGCTGCCCGCGCCTTCCACCCGGCGCTGACGGAATCGAAGGGCAGGATCATCATCGTCTCTAGCGTCGCCGCGTTCAAATCGACCATCGGCACGCCCGCCTACGCCGCCTCCAAGGCCGGCGCGGCGAGCCTCACCAAGACGCTGGGGGAGGCCTGGGCGCGCGACGGCATCCGCGTCAACGGCATCGCCCCGGGGCTGGTGCCGACCAAGCTCACCGAGGTCACCACCGAGCACCCCGAACGCCTCGAAGCCTCCCTGAAGAAAATCCCCCTCCGCCGCATGGGCACGCCCGAGGACATGGCGGGCGCCGCCTTGTTCCTCGCCTCGCCGCTATCCGCCTACATCACCGGCCAGACGCTGGTGGTCGACGGGGGACTGACGCTTTCATAGCCCGATTTCGTCATTGCGAGGAGCGCAGCGACGCGGCAATCCAGAGCTAGCCGCGAGCCGCTCTGGATTGCTTCGCTCCGCACGCAATGACGACAAAGGAGACGCGCCCCATGCAGTTCACCCGCCTCGGCCGCTCCGGCCTCACTGTCTCGCGCCTGTGCCTGGGCTGCATGTCCTATGGCGACACCTCGAAGGGTTGGCACGGTGACTGGCTCCTCGACGAAGACGCGGCGCGGCCCTTCTTCCGCGAGGCGCTGGAGGCGGGGATCAATTTCTTCGACACGGCCAACATCTACTCGGGCGGCACCTCGGAGGAGATCACCGGCAAGCTGCTGAGGGAAATGGCCCGGCGCGACGAGATCGTTGTCGCGACCAAGGCCTTCGGCGTGTGGCGCAACGCCCCCAATTGCGGCGGCTTGTCGCGCAAGGCGCTTTTTCAGGCCATCGACGACAGCCTCACGCGCCTCGGCATGGACCATGTCGACCTGTTTCAGATCCACCGCTGGGACGATCGCACGCCGATCGAGGAGACGATGGAGGCGCTCCACGACATCGTGAAGGCCGGCAAGACACGCTACATCGGCGCTTCCTCGATGTTCGCCTGGCAGTTCGCTCGCGCGCAGGAGACCGCCCGAGCCAATGGCTGGACGCAGTTCATATCGATGCAGAACCAGCTCAATCTCCTCTACCGCGAGGAAGAGCGCGAGATGCTCCCGCTGTGCGGCGCCGAAGGGGTGGGGGTGATCCCGTGGAGCCCGCTCGCGCGCGGGCGCCTGACGCGGCCCTGGGGCGAGAGCACCGTCCGCAGCGAGACAGATGTGGTCGGCAAGGCCCTCTACCGGAGCGAGGACGAGGCCGATCGCGCGGTGGTGGACGCGGTGCAGGCCCTTGCGGCGGTGCGGGGCGTGCCGATGGCGACCATCGGCCTTGCCTGGCACTTCACCAAGCCGCAGGTGACCGCCCCCATCATCGGCGCGACCCGGCCCGAGCACATCGCCGACGCGGTGCGCGCCTTGGACATCACCCTGTCGAGCGAGGAGGTCGCCCCGCTCGAGGCTCCCTACCGGCCCAAGTTCCCGACCGGCATGGGGATGCCGATGCCGGCGATGGACAAGGTGAGCGTGATCTGACGCGATCGCGCTGACGCGCGATGCAGACCCCGCCCCGAACATGACACACATCTGAAATCCGGTCACAATCGCGTCATACGCCTGCGCCACGCGGGCCCCTCTCAACCGGGGCCCGCAGCGCAAATGGACGTCATCCACATCTTCCTCACCAGCGACCTCGGCGAGCGCCTCGAAGACTTCGTCCACGATCAGCGCCGCTTCACCTTCGATCCGCTCGGCCCTGAGGGTCCGACGCGGCTCGTCGAGGGACCGATGTGGGCCTTCGTCGATTGGGTGCTGCCCGAGCTTGCCGGGCTCGAGATGTGTCGCAGGCTGCGCGCCGACCCGCGCACCGAGGAGGCGCACGTGACGATGGTGCTCGAGGCGGACGACGCCGAGGATCGCCGCCGCGCCCTCAAGGCCGGGGCCGACGATTACGTGATCGGCCCCCTGACCCGCACGGCGGTGCTCGACCGGGTGCTCGCGCTCCAGGCGAGCGGCGCCCAGCGACAGGCCCCGCGCCGCTTTGCGCTCGGCGCGCTCGTCATCGACCTCGGCGCCTTGCAGGCGCGATGGGGCGGGCAGCCGATCGTGCTCAGGCCCAACGAATTCCGGCTGCTGCGCTTCCTCGCCGAAAACCCGGGGCGGGTGCTGTCCCGCGAGGACCTCATCGCCGGCCTCGGCAAGCGCGAGCCGCCGATCGATGAGCGCACGGTCGATGTCTGGGTCGGCCGCTTGCGCCGCGCGATCAAGGCGGCGGGCGGGGGCAATCCGCTGCGGACGGTGCGCTCGATGGGCTATGTCTTCGACTGCGGCTGAGCCCGCGCGAATCCGTGACAGGAAGAACACGTAGCGGCGGCGCGCGGGCGCGCGCGCTGCGCGGGCTGTCATATTCTTCGACAGCAAAAACAACGAGATGATCTCGAAGATTGCAGAAATATTGCAATGTTACGGTTTTGTTGCATCCAGCGTAACAATGCGTCATCATCCTCTGCATACCCAAGAGGAGATCCGCTCATGTCGCTTGCCGCTCTCACCGCTGTCCTGCTTGCCGCCGCTCCGGTCGTGCAGGCGCCTGCCGCCGTCGCTCCGGCGATGATGGGCGAGGCGCCGGAGCTGGCCGCCGACATCCTCGTCGGGGGGCGCCATGCCGAGGCGATCACCCGCCTCGAACGCGAACGCGCGGTCGCCCCGTGGAGCGCGCCGGTGCTGATCAACCTCGGCGTCGCCTATGCCGAGCGCGGCGACACCATCCGCGCCCGCGAAGCCTTCCGCGATGCAGCCGGCGCGAGCGAGACGGTGAAGGTGGTGACCGCCGACGGCACTCAGACCGACACCCGCACCCTCGCACGGCGCGGCCTCAGGATACTCGAGCGCGGCGCGCTGGCGATGGACGCCCGCGCCCGCAGCCAGCTGACCTTGCGCGACTGATCCTTCAGGCAGCTGATCTTCGAGGAGCGCGCGGCGGAG
>JBJTSG010000374.1:0-7846 GCA_046076505.1 Erythrobacter sp.
CCCTTGCCGGGCGTGCCGGTCGACCCGTCCGCGCTCCCGCCGGTGCCGAGCATCAGCCGCGAGGACCTTGCCCGCCTGCCGAGCCTTGAACGGCTCGAGAACATGTCGACCGACGAGCTCGACGTGCTGCTCGGGTTGAAGCCCAAGACCGATATCCCTCCCGGCGCCCAGCGCGCGCTGACCCGCGTGGGCGTGCTCGCCGCAGACGAGGGCGGGCTGCCGCCGGTGGCGCTCGCCAATCAGTCTGACAAGCTCGTGCGTGCGGTGCTGACCGGCACGCAGGGGCAGATGGTCTCGCGCTGGGGTCATATCCTGCTGCGCCGCGCGCTCGCCAGCCGCATGGCCGCGCCGCTCGGCATGGACCCGATCGAGTTCGCGGCGCTCCGGGTGGGCGTGCTCAACCGCATCGGCGAATATGCGCTCGCCCGTGCGGTGGTTCAGGACGTCGACACCGCCAACTGGTCGCCTGCGCTCACGCAGGAGGCGCTCACCGCCTACCTTGCGAGTGGCGACATCACCGGGGCCTGCCCGGTGGTGCGGCTCCAGGGCTCCCAGCGCACCGATGGCGAGTGGCAGATGTGGCAGGCGATCTGCAACGCCTACGCCGGCGAGGCGGCGCTGGCGGCGACGCAGCTCGACCGGGCGCTGTTCCGCGGCACCGCGCCGCGCATCGACGTGCTACTGGCCCGACGTTTGGCGGGGGCGGCGGGGCGCGGCAATCGCGGCGTGCAGATCGAGTGGCAGGGGGTCGATGATCTCAATCCGTGGCGCTTCGGCCTTGCGAATGCGGTCGGCGAGCCGGTCCCGGCCGATCTTCTCGAAGCGGCGCAGAAGGACCGGGATGGAGCTTACTACGCGCGTGTCGGGGCGGTGCTGCCGATGCTCTCCGCAAGCCAGCGCGCCTCATTCGCCGGGCACGCTGCGCGCGAAGGCATCCTTTCGGCCGACGCGATGGTCGATATCTGGTCCGAGGTCTACAACGACCCTGCGGCCAACGGCGATCCGCAGAGCCAGGCCGCCGCGCTGCGGGAAGCCTATCTCGCGACCGATCCCGCCGCCCGCATCGCCGCGATGCAGCGGCTCTGGAGCGCGGGCGACAAGCTCGGCGGGGGAGACGGGTACGGCGCCCGGGTGCTCACCGCCTATGCCGCCGCGCGCGTGCCGGTCGCCGAGGCCCATGCGGGCGAAGCGGGCGACCTCATCGCTGCCATGCTCGCCGCAGGGCTCGATCGCAACGCGGCACGCTGGAGCCCGGTGGTCGAGGAAGGCTCGCTCGCCTGGGCACTGATCGCGCTCGCCGCCCCGAATGGCGAGAGCGTGGGGCAGGGCGCGGTCGAGACCTTCGTCGGCAAGGACAACAGCGAGGCGCAGCGCAAGTCCGCCTTCCTCGTTGCCGGGCTCGCCGGGTTGGGGCGCCTCAGCGAAGGCGACGCCAGCTCCGTGGGCGGTGACCTCGGGTTCGATCTCGACCGCCAGACCCGCTGGACCCGCGCCATCTCGGATGCGGCGAATGTCGGCAATCCGGCGCTTGTGGTGCTGCTCGCGGGGCTAGGGATGCAGGGCGCGAGCTGGAAGCAGATGACCCCGCTCCACCTCTACCACATCACCGCCGCGCTGACCCGTGTGGGGCTCGAGGCCGAGGCCCGGATGATCGCCGCCGAGGCCGTGGCGCGGGGCTGATGTCCACGGCGACGGAGGCGTTCCTCGCCATGCTCGCCGCCGAGCGCGGCGCTGCGGCCAACACGCTGGCCGCCTATGCCCGTGACCTCGCCGGGGCAGAAGAGGCGATAGGCGACCTTTCCGAGGCTGATCGCGACGCGGTGGCGAGCCTTGCGGGAGAATGGGCGAGCCTCGCGCCCGCCAGCCTCGCCCGGAAGTCCTCGGCGCTGAGGCAATTCTTCGCTTTCGCGATCGACGAGGGCTGGCGCCGCGATGATCCGTCCGGCGCGCTCCCCGCGCCGCGCACCCGCCGCCCGCTGCCCAGGATCATGGACCACGACCAGATCGCCGCCCTGTTCGAGCGGGCGGAGCTGGAGGCCGCGGGCGAAGACCCCAAGGCGGTGCGCCTGCTGGCGCTGGTCGAACTGCTCTACGGGTCGGGCCTTCGCGCGAGCGAGCTCGTCAGCCTGCCGCTCCACGCGGTGCCGCGCGATGCGCCGTTCCTGACGGTCACGGGCAAGGGCGGTGCGAGCCGGCTGGTGCCGGTCGGCGGCCGCGCGCTCGAGGCGGTCGGGCGCTGGCTGAAGCTGCGCCCCAAGGAGCGGACCTCGCGCTATCTCTTTCCCGCGGGCAAGGGCGCCGGCCACCTCACCCGCGTGCGGCTGTTCCAGTTGTTGAGGGCGCTGGCAGGGCGCGCGGGGCTCGACCCGGCGAGCATCAGTCCGCATGTGCTGCGCCATGCCTTCGCAACCCACCTGCTCGAGGGCGGGGCGGACCTGCGCGTGCTCCAGTCCCTGCTCGGCCATGCCGACATCGCCACCACCCAGATCTACACTCACGTCGAGCCTGCCCGGCTCGTCGCGCTCGTCAATTCCCGCCACCCGCTTGCAAGCCGGCGCGCATCGGACTAGCGCCGGGCCCATGATTTCGTACCTCGACTTCGAGAAGCCGGTCGCCCAGATCGAGGAGCGCATCGCGCAGCTCCGTAGCGTCAACGCCCTCCACGACGTCGATGTCGCCAGCGAGATCGTCCGGCTCGAGGCGAAGAGCACCGAGCTGCTCGCCAGCACCTATGCCTCGCTAACTCCGTGGCAGAAGACGCAGGTCGCGCGGCACCCGCAGCGGCCCCATTTCCGCGACTACGTGGCCCACGCCTTCACCGACTTCATGCCGCTGGGAGGGGATCGCCTCTACGGCGACGATCTCGCGATCATGGGCGGCTTCGCGCGCCTCGGGCCTCGCAAGGTCATGCTGATCGGCCACGAGAAGGGCCACGACACCAAGACGCGGATCGCGCACAATTTCGGGATGGGCAAGCCCGAGGGCAACCGCAAGGCCATCCGCCTGATGCAGATGGCGAGCCGATTCGGCCTGCCGGTGGTGACGCTGGTCGACACGTCCGGCGCCTTTCCCGGCATCGAGGCCGAAGAGCGCGGCCAGGCCGAGGCGATCGCCCGCGCGACCGAGGCCTGCCTTGCCCTGGGTGTGCCGATGGTCGCCGCGATCGTCGGCGAGGGCGGGTCGGGCGGCGCGGTCGCGCTCGCCTCGGCCAACCGGGTGCTGATGATGGAGCACGCGGTTTACTCCGTGATCAGCCCCGAAGGCTGCGCCTCGATCCTGTGGCGCACCAGCGAGAAGGCGGCCGACGCCGCACAGGCGATGAGGGTCACCGCACAGGACCTGAAGCGCCTCAATGTCATCGACCGCATCGTCAAGGAACCGGCGGGCGGGGCACACCGCGATCCCCAAGGCGCGGCCAAGATGCTGGGCACGGCGCTCGCCGAAGAGCTCGATGCGCTCTCAGGTAAAGCCGCCGAACAGCTGATCGCCGCGCGCGAACAACGCTTCCTCGCCATCGGCGGCTAGCGGGCCATCGCAAGTTAACGTGCTCCTCGGCAGTCCCTTGTTGCAAGAGACTTTCCCGATAGTCTGGCAAGGCGGTCTCGGGACAGGCTGGAAGGACTGAACATGGCACGGATTTCTCGCAAGGTTCTGGGTTTTGGCGCGGCGACGATTGCGCTTGCCGCGTGCGTGACGGCAGACGCGCAGGCACCGCGGACGGCGACCCAGATCACCCAGAGGGAGGCGCAGCAGGGTGCGCAATACCACCCGCAATTCCTTGCCGAATTCGGCGGGGCGCTCTCCGGGCCGCAGGCAAGCTATGTCGAACAGGTCGGCAAGAATATCGCGGTGCAATCGGGTCTGGGGAACGCGCGCGACGCTTTCACGGTGAGCCTGCTCAACTCGCCGGTGAACAATGCCTTCGCGGTGCCGGGCGGCTACATCTACACGACCCGCCAGCTGGTCACGCTGATGAACAGCGAAGCCGAGCTTGCCGCAGTGCTCGGCCACGAGGTCGGCCATGTCGCCGCGCGCCATTCGCAGCGTCGCCAGCAGGCCGCCACGAAGAATTCTCTGCTCGGGCTTGGTGGCGCCATTCTGTCGGGCATCCTGTTCGGCGACAGCGAGATCGGACGGTTCGGTCAGCAGCTGGCCTTGCAGGGCTCGCAGATGCTCACGCTCAAGTTCTCTCGCGAGCAGGAGCTGCAGGCCGACGACCTCGGCATCCAGTACCTCGGGCGGGCCGGATACGACCGGCGGGCGATGGGCACCGTGCTGGCGAGCCTCGCCGCGCAGAACGCGCTCGATGCGCGGATCGCGGGGCGCAATGCGAGCGTGCCGCAATGGGCCTCGACTCACCCCGACCCGGCGAGCCGCGTGCGCAGCGCGCTGTCCAAGGCGGGCAATGGCGGCGGCGTGACCAACCGCGACACCTTCCTCACCCGCATCGACGGGCTGCTCTATGGCGATGACCCGCAGCAGGGCGTGATCGAGGGCAGCACCTTCATCCACCCGGTGCTGCGCTTCGCCTTCACCGCGCCGCAGGGCTACTACATGACCAACGGGGCGCGGGCGGTGAGCATTCAGGGGCAGGGCGGGGGCCAGGCGCAGCTCACCGGCGCCGCCTACAACGGCAACCTCGAGAGCTACGTGCTCCAGCAGTTCCAGGCGCTCGGCGGACAGAATAGCCAGTTGCGGCCCACCGACATGCAGCGCGCGACGATCAACGGCCTGCCGGCGATCTATGCGACGGCGCGCGTCAACAACGGAAACGCGCAGGTCGATGTCGTGGTGATCGGCTACGAGTTCTCGCGCGACCAGGCTTTCCACTTCGCGGCGATCGCCCCGGCGGGCCGCGTCGGCACCTTCGACGGGATGTTCCGCTCGATGCGGCGAATCAGCCAGAGCGAGGCGGGCAGCGTCGTGCCGCGCCGGCTGCAGGTGGTGACCGTCGGGCGCGGCGACACCGTCGCGAGCCTGTCGCGGCGCATGGCCTACGACACGGCGCAGGAGGACCGTTTCCGCGTGCTCAACGCGCTCTCGGGCGGCGAAGCGCTGGTGCCGGGACAGAAGGTCAAGCTTGTGGTGCGTGCGCGCTGAGACTGCGGCTTGCTGCTGCGGGGCCGACGAGGGCCCGGGCGCTCGCCGGTGCCCTCGCGCCTTCAGTCGCCTCAGGCGCAGGAGGCGTCGGGAGCCATCTTCTGGTTGATGTTGCCTATGGTACCCGAGAGGGTCCTGCCGAGCGAGGTCATCGCAGTGATCGCGGCCGCCCCTTGTTCGTCACGGGCCGGGGTCTTGACTATCGTCGTGGCGTCTTTCCGAAGGAATGGCAGGTTTGTCCGGCAAGCGCGGTTCGGCTGCCCCGGCTCCGGCATCTTTTCGGCGAGTGTGATGAGGATTGGTCCTGCGGGTCATCCGTAGAGACCCGAGGTTGAACGCCTGGTGCGGCGAGCATAAAAGGCAACGGCGAGGATCACTCCCCGCCGTCGTTCTTTGAAGCTTTTGTCGCGCGGATCAGGCGCCAGTCGTACCCGGCGTCATCTTGGTGCGGACATTGTTAAACGTGCCGCTGACTGTCGAACCGAGGCTGGTCATGGCAGTGATCGCGGCGACGGCGATCAGGGCAGCGATCAGGCCATATTCAATGGCTGTGGCCCCCTGCTCGTCGTGCACGAGTTCTTTTATCAAGGTCATGTCTGGTCTCCGACTAACCGTGGATCAGTGTGTCCCCTGAGCGACTGCCCTTGGTCCGCAGCCACTGCCTGATACGCCTTGTCGTTCGGCATTGTGCCTAGAACTTTGCCGACCAGTTTCTTCGCCTGTTTACAAGCGCGACATTATCGGGACATGAGCCTGGAAGAAAAACGGCGGGGTTTTGAGGCCCCGCCGCTGTTCTTTCGTGGGTTTACCGCGGCGAATTACGCGCCGGTGGTGCCCGGGGTCATCTTGGTGTTCACGTTCTGGAAGGTACCCGAGAGGGTCGAACCGAGCGTGGTCATGGCGGTGATCGCGGCGACGGCGATCAGAGCGGCGATCAGGCCGTATTCGATGGCGGTGGCGCCCTGTTCGTCACGGACGAGGTTCTTGAAGAAAGTCATGTCTGGTCTCCTGTTGGTCTTCGTACCCGAGGCCCCCCTGTGTCATGGCGGGCTATAGATCGTCTAAATCAGCACCTATTGAGAAAATCCTAATGCGAAGCGGAGTTTTTCAAGCCCCGCTCATGGCGCTGACACTCTTGTTCGTGACGTTGGTCCACACCCCGATCGTCGTTCCGGCGACATTCTGGACAGCCGCGATGATCGCGACCGCGATGAGAGCAACGACCAGGCCGTACTCGATGGCAGTGGCGCCCGAGGTGTCGTCGAAAAGATCTTTGGCGATATTCGACAGCACCGGGTGTCCCCCACTCGTTCGGCCTGGCAGCCCTAGAATCGGTTGATCGGGTTAAGAAAAGGTTGCCGAGGAGCCCCAGCTTGGAAAGAAAACCGACATGAGCCTGCCCTGGACCCCCGTGGTGGCCGCAGCCCTCCACCGAAAGGACGGCCGTTGGCTCATGCACCGCAGACCTGAAGAGAAGCATCACGGCGGCCTATGGGAATTCCCCGGGGGCAAGGTTGAAGCTTCTGAAATGCCTGCACAATCACTGGTGCGGGAGCTCGCAGAGGAACTCGGCATCCACTGCCGCCCCGAGGATTGCGTCCCAGCGGGATTTGCCGAGAGTGCAGGCGCGGAACAGGACCGCGCGCTTGTCATCCTGCTTTACACGCTTGCCGCTTGGGAGGGCGAGCCGCACGCGCTCGAAGGCGGCATGACCGGGTGGTTCACGCCGGACGAGGTGCTCGCGCTGGACAAGCCGCCGCTCGACGTCGCGCTCGCCGCGCGGCTTTTCCGAAATCGCTGAGAGCGCGTGAAAAGGGCCTTGCCAAGCCCGGACGCCCCCCCTATTGGGCGCCCCTCAGCGCGCACCCGTAGCTCAGCTGGATAGAGCACCAGACTACGAATCTGGGGGTCAGAGGTTCGAATCCTTTCGGGTGCGCCATTTCCATTTTTGGGTTGTTCAAGTCGAATAACATCTTGAATGGAAAGGACAATTCGGTGTTTCGAACGGCTCCTTTTGGGTCATAGACCAAATGCTTCGGAAAGGTGAGCCTGAGGGCCATCTTCTTCTCCGCAAGCGACCCATTCTTCCAAAGATTCCAAGGACTTGTGAGAAACGCCAAGGCGTTTCGAAAGCTTTCGTCAAAGTCCCGCTTTGGCTGCGCTGCGCGAGCCATTTTATCCTTCAAAAGCAGCTTCGTGCTTTCCAATTCCGCGATACGATTCTCGTATGCGCTGATCACTGTCGGGCTTTCAGCCTCGACGATCCGGTCAAGCAACTGCTTCACCTTGCGCTCGATTTCAGCGAGTTCCTTCTCAATCGCCTTGCGCGATTGATCGGCATTCATCGCCTGCTTGTTCCAGTGATTTCGGAATGCAGCAGCGGCCAGATCGACCAGCTCTTTCGCCGGAGTGACGGAACGAAGTAGGCTTTCGAATGCGCCTTCCACTTTCTCCCGTGCATACGACTTACCGCGAAGATCGCAGGCGCGCTGGCGGCAGAGGTAATAGGGATAGGCCGCACCCTGTCTGCCCTTACTGTAATTCGCTGTCAGAGGATGGCCGCATTGAAGCGGCCCCCAAAATGACCGGACAGTTCCTCACACTGATGTAAGAGTGAGGTATATGACCGACAGTAATCCCAGGAACTATGTGCATGCGGAGGTTCTAGGAGGGGTTCAGCGCCGTAGGCGCTGGGCCCCGGAAGAGAAGCTCCGCATGGTCGAAGAGACCTTCCTGCCCGGTAACA
>JBJTSG010000375.1:0-15351 GCA_046076505.1 Erythrobacter sp.
GTCTTGCCGGTCGGCCCGCCGTGGGGGAGCACGATCGCCGGGTTCGAGCCGTCGCGCTTGAGGTTCGCCGGCATCGTCACCAGCGCGCTGATGAGCGTGCCGTCGAAGCTCTTGTAGGTGACCATCTGCGAGGTCGCGAGCGCCTCGGGCCTGAGGCTGGCGAGGGCGAGGTTGGTGACGCGCGTTACGGCGTCGGTCGCAAGATCGTAGCGGTTCAATTCGCCCGCGACATTGGCGGACATGTTGACCACGAGGAGAGACTTGCCGTCGGGCGAGCGGGAATCGAGCCCGGTGGTGTAGTTGATGCCAAGCGGGAGATTGAGCGGTGTTTCCACCCCGCTCGCCAGATCGACCTTCACGAGACGGCTGCGCAGGTCGTCGCTGCTCTCGACCAGCAACGCCTTGCCGTCGCGGGTGAAACGGATTGCCGACTGATCCCAGGGGATCGGCTTCAGCCATTTCCACTCACCCGAGCCAAGGTTGTAGAGCCCGGCCTGCGGTCGGCCTGTCTGCGCGTCGGTTGTGACCGCCAGCCATTTGCCATCGGGGGTGATGTCGGCGACGGTATAGATGGTCTTGTCCTTGCCCAGCACCCGCTCGGACTTGCCGGTTGCGGCGTCGACGCGCCAGACCTCGGCGGTTGTCGCATCGACCTTGCCGCGATTGGCGTAGATGGTCCTGCCGCCATCGGCCCACAGCCGGGGCGACCATTCGTAATCGGGATCAGCCTCGGCGGTGAGGACGCGCACGGTCCCGTCTGGCGCCAGCACGGCAAGGTCGGACTGCGCCTTGCTCCGTTCCTTGACCGACAGCGCGATCAGGCCATCGGCGCCGCCCGGCACCAGCCAGCTTTCGCTCAGATCGGGCGTGCGCGTCACCTGCTCCGCCGCGCCGCCCGAAGTGGGCACACGGTAGATGTCGTAATACTCGTCGCCGCCCTTATCCTGCGAGTAATAGAGCCACTTCCCGTCGCGCGAGGCCGCAAGGCCACGCTGCGATTCGTCGGATTGGGTCATCTGCAAGGGCCAGCTGCCGTCCGCATCGGTGCGCCAGATGTTGAAACGCCCGGTGAGGTTGGTGACGATGAAGATGTGCTTGCCATCGGCGCTCCAGGTGGCGCTGCCGATATTGCGCGAATTGCCGATATCCTCGAGCGGCACCGCGCGCGCCTCGGGGTTGACGGGGGAGGTCAGGGTCTTGGGATCGGTCACCGGCCGTTCGGGCGTGGCGATCTGTGCGGCCAGCGGCGAGGCCGTCAGCAACAGCGCGGCCATCGTGATCTTGTGCATCGGATTTTCCCCCTTTTCCTCGGTGCCTTCGGGCGCTCCCGGCGCAAGCATATCACCGCGCCGGGCACGTGCCAGCGCGGATTTGCGGGGGCGGCGTTCAGCGCACCGCGCGCACGTACAGGTGCCAGGTCGCATGGCCGAGCACCGGCAGCGCGATCAGGAGGCCGAAGAAGGCGGGCAGCAGCGCCGCGAACAGCAGTCCCGCGATGATCGCCGCCCAGCCGAGCATCACCGCCGGGTTGCGCCGCACCACCGCGAGGCTGGCGATGATCGCGGTCAGGAAGTCGTGCCGCCGGTCGACCAGCAGCGGCAGGCTGATCACGGTCATGGCGTAGAAGGCGAAGGCCATCGCCCCGCCGACCGCGCTGCCGACGCCGAGCATGGCCAGCCCAGTGGGGGCAAGGAAAGCGGCGAGCGTCTCGGTCAAGGTGCCCGTGCCGATCCCGCTCTCGGCCATGAACACCGCGAAGATCGCGTGCGCGACGATCATCCAGAAGGAGAAGGCGACGAACACGATCACCCCCATCGACAGGATCTGGTCGTCGCCGTGGCCCTTCAACGCGCCGAGCACCGCGCGCCACGCCAGCGGCTCGCCCGCCGCACGCCGCCGGCTCGCCTCGTAGAGCCCGACCGCGACGAAGGGCGCGACCAGCGGGAAGCCGGCGATCGCGGGGATCAGCCAGGTCGGATTGCTGCCGGCGAGCGTCGCCCAGCCGATGCCGAGGCCCGCGACCACGTAGACGCCGCCGAAGAACAGGCCGAAGCGCGGCATGGCGAGGAAGTCGCGCCAGCCTGCGACGAGCGCATCGCGCAGGTCCGAGAAGGAGAGGTCGTCCGCGACCTGCGGCGGCGCGGCAACGGGTGCCACGGGTGGGACTTGCAGCCCCTGTTCGCCGATGCTCATCCCTGCGCCTCCCTCGCTGGCCTTGCTCGCGAAACTGCGCCCGTTTCGCCGCCAAGGCAAGGGGAGCAAGCGGGTCAGCCGGCCGGAGTGCGGACCGCCGAATTGGCCGCGCTGAGCACTGCGCGCACGCTCGCGGTGGCGATGTCCTCGTCGATGCCGCAGCCCCAGATGGTGCGACCGTCGCTCGCGCGGCATTCGAGATAGGCCGCAGCGCGCGCATCGGTGCCTGCGCCGAGGGCGTGCTCGGTGTAGTCGACGACCTCCAGTTCCACCCCGAAGGCCTCGCGCAGCGTGCCCATCACCGAGGAGATGAGCCCGTTGCCGCGGCCCGAAACCGACTGCTCGGCGCCGTCGACCGCGATGGTGCCGGCGAAGATTCGCGTGCCGTCGGCGGCGCGGCTTTCCTCGTAGCGCACAAGCTGGAAATGCTTGGGATGGATCTTGACGTGATAGGCGCGGCGGAAGGCGTCCCAGATGTCGGCGGCGTTCAGTTCGCGGCCGAGCGCGTCGGCCATGGCCTGAACGTGGCGGGAAAAGTCGGCCTGCATCTTCTTCGGCAGCTTGAGGCCCTGATCCTTCTCGAGCACCCAGGCAAAGCCGCCCTTGCCGGATTGCGAATTGACCCGAATCACCGCCTCGTAGGAGCGGCCGAGGTCGGCGGGGTCGATGGGCAGGTAGGGCACGCGCCACAGATCGTCGTTCTGCGTCTCGCGCGCCTCGAAGCCCTTCTTGATCGCATCCTGGTGGGAGCCGCTGAAGGCGGTGTAGACGAGTTCCCCGCCATAGGGGTGGCGCTGGTGGACAGGGATGTCGTTGCAGTATTCGACCGTCTCGATCACCCGGTCGATGTCGGAGAAATCGAGCCTAGGATCGACCCCTTGCGTGTAGAGGTTCAATGCCATCGTCACGAGGCAGCAATTGCCGGTGCGCTCACCGTTGCCGAACAGGCAGCCCTCGACGCGGTCGGCGCCGGCCATCAGGCCAAGTTCCGCCGCCGCAACGCCCGTGCCGCGGTCGTTGTGGGTGTGGAGGGAAATCACCGCATTCTCGCGGCCCGGCAGGTGGCGGCAGAAATACTCGATCTGGTCGGCGTAGATGTTGGGCGTTGCCGCCTCGACCGTGGCGGGAAGGTTGAGGATGATCGGGTGCTCGGGCGTGGGTTGGAGCACCTCCATCACGGCCGCGCAGACCTCGATGCTGAAGTCCAGTTCGGCGGTGGAGAAGGTCTCCGGCGAATACTGGAAGTGCCAATCGGTGCCACGGTACCTTGCCGCCTCGTCGCGCATCACCTTGGCGCCGGCGACGGCGATCGCCTTCACCTCCTCGCGGCTCATGCGGAAGACGATGTCGCGCCACGCGGGGCTGACCGCGTTGTAGAGGTGCACGATCGCCGCCCGCGCGCCCTCGAGGCTCGCAAAAGAGGTGCGGATCAGGTCTTCGCGGCTTTGGGTGAGCACCTGGACGATCACGTCATCGGGGATCGCGCCGGATTTGACGAGGCCCGAGATGAAATCGAACTCGGTCGCCCCGGCGCTGGGGAAGCCGATCTCGATCTCCTTGAGGCCCACCTCGACGAGCAGGTCGAAGAAGCGGCGCTTCTTGACCGCATCCATGGGGTCGATGATCGACTGGTTGCCGTCGCGCAGGTCCGTCGAGAGCCAGCGCGGCGCCTTCTCGATCAGGCGCGAGGGCCACTGGCGGTCGGGCAGGTCGATCTGGCCGAAAGGGCGATACTTGGCGGAAGGCTCTTTGAGCATGGGCATGAGGAAAGCTCGTCGCGGGAAGGGAAGGTCAGGCTGCGGCAGTTACCCTTGGGAGCGGGGCGCGCCGGACGCGCGCGGTGCCTCACGCCCAAGGGCGCGTAAGTCGAAGCAGCGAAAGACCGTGTCCCGTCATGGCGCGATCCTTTGCCGATTATTGCGCGGGGCGCAAGCCGGGAATGTCCTCAGCGATAGCGAAGGCGGTCACGGGTGAGCTGGTCGACGCGGGTCACACCCATCAGACGCATGCCGCGCTCGATCTCGTCCTTGAGGATGCCGAGCGCGCGCTCGACACCCTCCTGCCCCGCGGCGGCGAGCGCATAGAGGTAGAGCCGGCCGCCCGAGGCCGCCGTCGCGCCGGAGCAGAGGGCCTTCAGCACGTGCGTCCCGCGCCGGACGCCGCCGTCGCAGATGATCTCGATCCGGCCGCCGACCGCCGCGACGATCTCGGGAAGCTGGTCGAAGGGGGCGCGGCTGCCGTCCAATTGCCGCCCGCCGTGGTTCGAGATCATGATTGCGTCAGCGCCGATTTCGACTGCGCGCTGTGCGTCGGCGGCGCTCATCACGCCCTTCAAGACGAAGGTCCCACCCCAATCCTCGCGAATCCGCGCGGCGGTGTCCCAGTCCATCGCGGTGTCGAGCATCGTGTTGAAGTATTCGGCGATGCTCACCGCCTTGCCGGTGCCCTCGGCCACGTGCGTGTCGAGGTTGGGCAGGCGGAATTTCTCGCGCAGCACGTAGTCGAGCGTCCAGCGCGGGCGGGTGGCGTAGCTCCAGATGCTGGCCGCGGTGAAGCGCGGCGGGGTCGTGAAGCCCGAGCGCAGGCACCGTTCGCGCTTGCCCGAGACGATGGTGTCGACCGTCAGCGCCAGCGCATCGAACTTCGCCGCCTGGCAGCGCTGGATCATGCTGGCGTTGAGGCCCTTGTCCTTGTGGACGTAGAGCTGAAACAGCTTGGGCCCGCTGGTGAGCGCCGCGATCTCCTCGATGCTGCGCGTCGCGAGGCTCGAGATGCCGAACCACAGGCCGAACTTCTCGGCGGCCTTGGCGACGGCGGTCTCCCCCTGCCAGTGGAAGGCGCGCTGCACCGCCGTGGGCGAGAGCATCAGGGGGAGGGCGGAGTTGCGGCCGAGGATCGTGCAGGAGGTGTCGATCGTCTCGACCCCCGCGAGCACATCGGGGACGAGGTCCACGCCCGCGAAGGCAGCGGTGTTGCGCGCCTTGGTCAGCTCGTCGTCGGCCGCGCCGTCGATGTAGTCGAAGACCGGGAAGGGCAGCCGCGCCTTCGCGAGCGCGCGGAAATCGTCGATGTTGTGGCAGTCGGACAGGCGCATCGTGGCGACACGCCTGCCCGATTGCGGTACTCAAGTCGAGAGTGGTGTCACTGCTTCTCGAAGGCGATGCTGATGTCGAGTTCGACCGCGTCGCTCACCACCGGGATGCCGTAGCTGACCCCGAAGTCCGAGCGCTTGATTTCGGTTTCGGCCTCAAAGCCGATGGTCGCCTTCTTGTTGAAGGGGTTGGTGCCTGCGCCGGTGAATTCGGCTTCGAAGGTGACCGGCTTGGTCACGCCGTTCAGCGTGAGGTTGCCGGTGATGGCAGCCTTGGTCTTGTCCTTGGGATCGACCTTCACGCTGGTCGATACGAACCGGGCGGGGGCAGGCGCGGGGCCGAAGAAGTCGGGCTTGCCGCCGTCCTTGCCGGCGCGCAGCAGGTGGTCGGTCAGGCCTTTGCTCGCGGTGGTGACGTTGGCGATCGGGATCGTCACGTCGACCTTGGCCGCGCCCGGGTTTGCCGGATCGAGCGTGAGCGTGCCGGCCACATCGCCGAACAGGCCGTAATAGTCGTTGAAGCCGAAGTGGTTGACTTCCCAGCCGATCAACGAGTGGCTGGGATCGGCGGCATAGGTTCCGGCCGTGACGCGCGAAGGGTCCTTGGCGCCGGGGACCTGCGGCGCGCCTTGCGCGGTCAGCGCGGGCGCAAATGCGGTGGCGCCCGCGGCTAAGGCAAGGGCTGCTAAGGCAGAAAGGGTGAAGCGGTTCATCGGGTATGGTCTCCTCAGGTGCTGTGGGACCAATACCCGACGCCTCGCGATGGTTCCATGGCTCGCCGCAGCGGGTGAGCGAGGAAAATCTTTGCGGATCAGTTCTTCGCCTTGTCGACGAGCTTGTTGGCGGCGATCCACGGCATCATCGCCCGCAGTTTCTCGCCGGTCTGCTCGATCGGGTGGGCGGCGGCGCGCTTGCGGGCGGCCTTGAGCTCGGGCTGGCCGGCGCGGTTGTCGAGCACGAAGTTCTTCACGAAGCGGCCCGACTGGATGTCGTCGAGCACGCGCTGCATCTCGGCCTTGGTCTCTTGCGTGATGATCCTCGGCCCCGTCGTGATGTCGCCATACTCGGCGGTGTTCGAGATCGAGTAGCGCATGTTGGCGATGCCGCCTTCATAGAGCAGGTCGACGATCAGCTTGGTTTCGTGGAGGCACTCGAAATAGGCCATTTCAGGGGCATAGCCGGCTTCGACCAGCGTCTCGAACCCGGCCTGGATCAGGTGGGTGATCCCGCCGCACAGCACCGCCTGCTCGCCGAACAGGTCGGTTTCGCATTCCTCGCGGAAGTTGGTCTCGATGATCCCCGAACGTCCGCCGCCGACGGCGCTGGCGTAGGCGAGGGCGACATCGTGCGCGCTACCGGAGGCGTCCTGGTGGACGGCGATGAGACAGGGCACCCCACCGCCGCGGACGTATTCGCTGCGGACGGTGTGGCCCGGGCCCTTGGGCGCGATCATGATGACGTCGATGTCGGCGGGCGCCTCGATCAGGCCGAAGTGGATGTTGAGCCCATGCGCGAAAGCGAGGGCGCTCCCCGGCTTCATGTGGCCCTTGAGATCGTTCTCCCAGATCGCTGCCTGATGCTCGTCGGGGGCGAGGATCATGATGAGGTCCGCCCACTTGGCGGCCTCGGTGTTGGAGAGCACCTTGAAACCGGCCGCTTCGGCCTTCTTGGCCGTCCCCGAACCTTCGCGCAGGGCGATCGCGACTTCCGCAACGCCCGAATCCCGCAGGTTCTGCGCGTGGGCGTGCCCTTGCGAGCCGTAGCCGACGATGGCGATCTTCTTCGGTTTGATCAGGTCGAGATCGGCGTCGGCGTCGTAGTAAACCTTCATTGTCCGTCCTTGCTTTGCTTGTTGCGCCTCCCCGGCCTCGTGCCGGGCCCCCGCTTCTCTTCCGGCAGACAGAAGAACGCGGGGTCCCGGGTCAAGCCCGGGAAGACGGAGGTGATTTGGTTCAGGTCCCTTGCGCCCCGCGCATCATGCCGACCACGCCCGAGCGGCCGACCTCGACCAGCCCGAGATCGCGCATCAGCGCCACGAAGCTGTCGATCTTCTCCGGCGCCCCGGTGAGTTCGAAGACGAAGCTCGTCGTGGTGGTGTCGACCACATGGGCGCGGAAGATTTCCGCCACTCGCAAGGCTTCGACGCGCTTGTCGCCCGTGCCGGTGACCTTGATGAGCGCGAGCTCGCGCTCGACATGCGGCCCGGCGGTGGTGAGGTCGGTGACCTTGTGCACCGGCACGAGCCGCTCCAATTGCGCCTCGATCTGGTCGATCACCTGCGGCGGGCCGTTGGTGACGATGGTGATGCGGCTCACCGCGTGGTCCTCGGTGATGTCGGCGACGGTCAGGCTGTCGATGTTGTAGCCGCGCGCGGTGAAAAGCCCGGTGATCTTGGCGAGAATCCCCGGCTCGTTGTCGACCATGACGGCAAGGACGTGGCGCTCGGAAGCGGCCTCGGCGATTCGGAGCGGCATCAGACCAGCGCCTTGGCTTCGTCGTCCATCGTGCCGTCGACATGATCGCCATAGAGGATCATGTCGGTGTGCGCGGCGCCGGACGGGATCATCGGCAGGCAGTTGGCGTCCTGCGCGACGAGGCAGTCGACGATCACCGGGCCCTTGTGCTCGAGCATGCGCATGATCCCGTCGTCGAGCTCGCGCTCCTCGGTGATGCGGATGCCCTTCCAGCCATAGGCCTCGGCGAGCTTCACGAAATCGGGCAGGCTGTCGGAGTACGAGTTCGAATAGCGGCTTTCGTAGGTCAGCTCCTGCCACTGGCGGACCATGCCCATGTATTCGTTGTTGAGGATGAACACCTTGACCGGCAGGCGGTATTGCGAGGCGGTGCCGAGTTCCTGGATGTTCATCTGGATCGAGGCCTCACCGGCGATGTCGATGACCAGCGCGTCCGGATGGCCGAGCTGTGCGCCGATCGCCGCCGGAAGCCCGTAGCCCATCGTCCCGAGGCCGCCGCTGGTGAGCCAGCGGTTGGGGTTCTCGAACCCGAAATACTGGGCCGCCCACATCTGGTGCTGGCCGACCTCGGTGGTGATGATCGGATCGCTCTTGCGGGTGAGCTCGTAGAGCCGCTCGACCGCGCGCTGCGGCATGATCATGCCGGGGTTCTTGGCCGACCGCTCGGGGTAGGCGAGGCACTCGCGCGCGCGCCATCCCGCAATCCGCGCCTTCCATTCGCCGAGGTTCCTCGGCTGCCGGGTGCCCCAGGCCTCGATCATCTGCGCGAGCACCGTCCCGCAATCGCCGAGGATGCCGAGATCGACCGGCACGACCTTGTTGATCGAGGACCGGTCGATGTCGATGTGGATCTTCTTCGACCCCGGCGAGAAGGCGTCGAGCCGCCCCGTCACCCGGTCGTCGAACCGCGCGCCGATGCACACCATGAGGTCGCACTGGTTCATCGCCATGTTGGCTTCGTAGGTGCCGTGCATTCCCAGCATCCCCAACCAGTCAGGGTGCGTCGAGGGGAAGGCGCCAAGACCCATCAGGGTCGAGGTGACGGGCGCACCGGTCAGGTCCTGGAACTGGCGCAGCAGGCGGCTCGCTTCGGGGCAGGAGTTGATCACCCCGCCGCAGGTGTAGAGGATCGGCTTGCTCGCATTTGCGATCAGTTCGACCGCCTCGATGATCTGCTCGGCGGGAGCCACGGTCTGCGGGGCATAGCGATGTGCGCCGGCGCGGACCTTGGCGCGGCGCTCGGAGGGCACGGCGATCTGCACGTTCTTTGGGATGTCGATCACGACCGGACCGGGCCTCCCGGTGGTGGCGATCAGGAAGGCTTCCTTGATCGTCGCGGCGAGATCGGCCGGGTCCTTCACGAGGTAGTTGTGCTTGGTGCAATGGCGGGTGATGCCGATCGTGTCGGCTTCCTGGAAGGCGTCGGTGCCGATCAGGCTGGTGGGAACCTGCCCGGTGATGACCACCATCGGAATCGAATCCATCCACGCATCGGCAATGCCGGTGATCGCGTTGGTCGCTCCCGGACCGCTGGTGACGAGCACCACGCCCGGCTTGCCGGTCGCGCGGGCATAGCCCTCGGCCGCGTGGGCCGCGCCGGCCTCGTGGCGCACGAGGATGTGGCGGATGCGCTCGTCGCCGAACAGCTCGTCATAGATCGGGAGCACCGCGCCGCCCGGATAGCCGAACACGAACTCGACGCCCTGCTCGATGAGCGCGTTCACGAGGATCGCCGCGCCGCTCATGGTGCTGGCGGGAGGGTTCGTCGGGGCAGGGTCCGGCTTGCCGGGCACGGGGGCACTCCATCGGTCATGAGCCCAAGGCGGCTCGATAAACAAAACGGGTCCGATGCTAGGTGGGCATCGGACCGCGCGACTGCCCGCTACGAGTTAGATTCTGACAAGTCAAGCTCTAATGGCGTAACAATGATGCGAAATAGGGCTCTAACGAGATAGATTCAGACTCCCAAGTGGGGTGGACGCGAGGCCATTCCGCCGGGGGCTGGCGTCGGAACCAGGTGAACTGCCGCTTCGCGTAGTTGCGGGTGGCCTGCTGCCCGGCGGCGACCATCCGCTCCCTGTCGATCGTGCCGGCGAGGTAGGCGGCGATCTCCGGCACCCCGATCGCGCGCATTACGGGTATGTCGGGATCGAGGTTGCGGGCGAGCAGCGCCTCGACCTCCGCGATGGCGCCCGCCTCTAGCATGGCGGCAAAGCGTGCGTCGCAGCGGTCGTAGACCCAGGCGCGCTCGGGTTCGATGATGAGCGGGACAAGGTTCACCTCGTCGGCAATCCCTCCCGCCTTGGCGAGCTGCCAGTCGGCGAGCGTCACGCCCGTCGATCGCTTCACCTCGAGCGCGCGGGCGATGCGCTGACGGTCGCCGGGATCGAGCTCGGAGGCGCGCAGCGGGTCCTCGATCTGGAGGAGCTTGTAGGCCGCGTCCTCGTCCATCGCCCGCACCGCGGCGCGCACCGCCGGGTCGATCTCCGGGATCGGGGCGATGCCTTCGAGCAGCACCTTGAGGTAGAGGCCGGTCCCGCCGACGAGGATCGGCACCGCTCCGGCCGCATGGCAGGCGGCGATCTCGGCGCGGGCGCGGGCGGCCCAGGCGGCGGCCGAACAGGCCTCGCTCCCGTCCCAGGCGCCGAACAGCCGATGCTCGATCCCGCCCATCTCCGCCTCGGTCGGCCGAGCGGACAAAACCGCCAGATCGGTATAGACCTGCGCCGAATCCGCGTTGATCACGACCCCGCGATGCGCGCCATCGGCCAGGCGCTGCGCGAGCGCCACCGCAACCGCGCTCTTGCCGCTTGCCGTCGGCCCTGCAATGAGCGCGAGGGGGGCTGGTGGAGAAGACGATATGCTCATTGCCCGGCTGATAGCAGAGACAGTCGACAGGGAAACACGTCTCGACGCGCTCGTGGCTGCGCTTGCGGAGGAGGGGACCGCGCTGTCTTCGGCGGCGATGCTGCCCGGCGAGGAGGTGCTCGAGTTGTGCTTCGCCGACGCCGACCCCGCTGCCGTCCTCGCGGCGCTCGACCGCTTGTTCGCGCCGTCCGCCGCGCTGGTGAGCCGCGACCTCATCGCCGTCCCGCGCGTTTTCGTGTCGGACATGGATTCGACCATGATCGGGCAGGAGTGCATCGACGAGCTTGCCGACTATGCCGGCCTGAAGCCGCAGATCGCGGCGATCACCGAGCGGGCGATGCAGGGCGAGCTCGACTTCGAGGCTGCCCTGCGCGAGCGCGTGGCGCTGCTCGCCGGTTTGGAGGAAGCCGCGATCGACGCCTGCCTTGCCGAACGCATCCGCCCGACGCCCGGCGCGAGGACGCTGGTGGCGACGCTCGCGGCGCGGGGCGCGAAGACGGTGCTTGTGACAGGCGGCTTCCATCACTTCGCCGATCCGGTCGCAGCCCAACTCGGCTTCGACCGGGTTGTCGCCAATCGCCTCGAAGTGGAAGGCGGCAAGCTGACCGGAGGGCTCATCGGCCCGATCACCGACAGCGCGGTCAAGGCGGCGGTGCTCCACGAGGAGACGGCGCAGGCGGGCGAGGAGGCGCTCAGTCTCGCGACCGGCGACGGGGCGAACGACATTCCGATGATCGCGGCGGCGAGCTACGGCTTCGCCTACAAGGCCAAGCCCAAGGCGCGCGCGGCGGCCAACGGGCGCGTTGACGGCGGCGACCTGACGGCGGTGCTGAACCTGCTCGGCATTCCGCGCGAGGAGTGGCGCGAGGGGTAGGGGCGGCGGCCAGAGATTGCGCCTACGCAAAAAGGTTGCGGCGCGCGTACCGAATCGGCTATTAACACTCGTGTAAGCAACGAGCGGCTAGAGCCGGATCGCTTGCAAGGAAACCGCACGATGACCCAGACCGATCGCGACGCCTACACCCGCATGTTCGCCCCCGACGGCACGGTGCTGCTGCACCCGGACCGCCCCGTGGCGCGCTACCGCCCGCTGCGCGCGGTGCACAATTTCCAGAAGCTGATGAAGGACAAGGAAGACACGGCGCTCGTCTTCAAGATCTTCGAATCGCTGCCCTCGAAGGACTTCATGCCGCGCGTGAAGGCGCTGGCGCTGTCCGAAACCGGTGAAGCGCTGCGCGCGAGCGAGCCGGACCTGCCCGACATCCTCGACGATCATGCGAGCCTGCGCCGCACGCCGAAGGGTAGTGTCGCCCATGCCTATTGCGATTTCATGGAGGCCGAGGGACTGTCGGCAGCCGGTCTCGTTGCCGAGTATGACCGCGTCGGTCGTCCCAAGTACCCCGACCTCGTCGAGTGGTACATCAATCGCAATCGCGACACGCATGACCTGTTTCACGTGCTCACCGGCTACGGCCGCGACGCGCTCGGCGAACAGTGCGTGCTGCTTTTCACCCACGGCCAGCAGCCGAGCCAGGGGCACCTGCTGATCGGCTACGCGGGCGCGGCCAACATCGCCAAGACCGTGCGCGCCAGCGGCAGCAAGGCTCCCGTGTTCGGCGCGGTGCGCCAGGCCCATCGCACCGGCAAGGGCGCGCCGCAGCTCATGGCGCAGCCGATCCGCGAGCTGCTGGCCCGGCGGCTCGAGGACGTGCGCCGTGACTTGCGTATCCCCGATCCGAGCGTGTACCGCGAATGCCACCGGATTTGGCGCGTGGAGGGGATCGATCCTTACGACCTGCTCTCCAGCACCAAGCCGGCGGAACCGGAACTGCTCGCTGCCTGAGGAACCTCATGTCGATGGCGCTTCTCGATCTGCCCGTTGTCGCCCCCGATCGCCGCACCTCGGGCTTTCGCCCATTGAAGGTGCTGCATCACTTCGGCAAGCTGGTCGAGGACAAGGAGGACACCGAGCAGGTGTTCCACATCATCGAGGCGACCAAGGGCCGCAAGAGCTACGCTCAGGCGCGCGACTTCGTGACCTCGGCGCAGGGCCAGCATTTCATGCGCGAGGGCACCGACATCCCCGCGATGCTCGACGATCACGCGCGCTGGGCCGATTGCGGACCGAACACGGTCGCGGCGCACTACATCGCCTTCATGAAGCGCGAAGGGCTGTCGGCGGCGGGCCTCGTCGCCGAGAGCCACAAGCGGGCGCCGCCCGAAAGTCTGCCCCAGGACCAGACGCAGTGGTATTTCGACCGGCTGCGCGACACGCATGACCTCTTCCACGTGCTCACCGGCTACGGCCGGGACGCGCTCGGCGAGGCGAGTCTGCTGGGCTTCAGCTACCAGCAGAACCACAATCTCGGCATCCTGTTCATCGCTTACGCGGGCGCGCGGCAGATCAAGAAGGTGAGCGGCACGAAGGCGCCTATCTTCGCCGCGATCAAGGAAGGGCGCCGGCTCGGCAAGGCGGCCGCCAAGATCGCGCACCAGGACATCGCCGCGCTGATGCGCGAGGATATCGGCGAGGCGCGGAAGCGCCTGAATATCGGCAAGCCCGAAATCTACCGCCAGTGCCTCGCGATCCTCGGCGGCGAAGGCATCCTGAGCCAGGAGTTGACGCTCGGCAGCGCGACGGTGCCGCAGCCGCAGGCAGTCTGAGCCCTCAGCGCAATTCCTTGCGGATCACCAGCTTGAGGCCCGACCAGGTTGCGTCGATGGCGCACACCTTCGTGTCGACGAGGCCGAGCGGCAGGCACAGCGTGCGGATCGTGTCCTCGGTGATGTCGGTCGCCACCCCGGAAGCCTTCTTCGGCCAGCTCACCCAGATCTGACCCGCCGGCGCGATCCGATGGCGAAGCTGCGCGAGGTGGGCGGCAAGCGCGGCCTTGTCGGTCACGAATATGTGCGCCGCGTCGATCCCCTCGGCAGGATCGGCGACGAAGGTCAGCTCGAGCGCATATTCGTCGATCTCGTCGGCGACGCTCTCCGGCATGGCGTCGAACCAGACGCGCATCCCGTCACGCAAGGTGAGCTTCTTTGCGAGCGGCGTCCCGGAGTAGCCCGAGGCCACGCTCAGCCCTCCATCCACTCCTGGAAGAACCGCTGGTGCGCCGCGCGCAGCTCGGCAAGTGGCACGCCGAGCACGCAATCGCCGCCCACCGTGCCGATCCGCTGGAAGCCGATCTGCGCGGTCTCGTCGTTCCGGGTGCCCTTGGAGAGCGCCGCGTTCAATGCCGCGACGTCCGGAACGGTGACAAGGTAGCGCCCTTGGTCCTCGCCGAACCACCACTGCGCCGCGGTGTATTCCGGATTGCCCGCAATCTCCGCCTCGGCGCCGATGCCGCCGGCGAGCGCCATCTCGGCGAGCGCCACGGCGAGGCCGCCGTCGGAGAGGTCGTGCACCGCATTGACGAGGCCGTCGGCGATCAGTTCATGGATGATCGCGCCCGCATTCTTCTCGACGGTGAGGTCGGTTGGCGGAGTGCGGCCGCCCTCGACGCCTTTGACCACTCGCAGCCACAGCGATTGGCCGAGATGCGAGCGGGTGGGATCGGGCTTGGCCCAGTGCTCGGGCCCGACGAGGTAGATCGCATCGCCCGCATTCTTGAAATGCATCGTCATCATCTTCGACAGGTCGGTGATGATGCCCACGCCGCCGATCGCCGGGGTGGGGAGGATCGCCGAGCCGCCGCCCGTCGCCTTGCTCTCGTTGTAGAGGCTGACGTTGCCGGAGACGATCGGGAAATCGAGCGCGCGGCAGGCATCGCCCATTCCGTCAAGGGCGTGGACGATTTGCGCCATGATCTCGGGGCGCTGGGGGTTGGCGAAGTTCAGGCAGTTCGTCACCGCCAGCGGCCGCGCGCCGACGGCGCATAGGTTGCGGTAGGCCTCGGCGATGGCCTGCTTGCCGCCCTCGTAAGGGTCGGCGAAGACGTAGCGCGGGGTGCAATCGGTGGTAATGGCGAGGGCCTTGCCCGTACCGTGCACCCGCACCACGCCCGCATCGCCCCCGGTCTGGAGCGTGTCGGCGCCGACCTGCGAATCGTACTGTTCCGCAATCCAGCGGCGCGAGCAGAGTTCAGGCGAGCCGATCAGCTTGAGGAGGTCGCCCGCAACGTCGTTGGTCGAGGGCACCTCGTCCAGCGGCTTCACCCCCGCCCAGACGGCATAGTCCTCTTTCGAGAGGTAGGGCCGGTCGTAGAGAGGCGCTTCGTCAGCCAGCGGGGCCAGCGGGATGTCGCACACCACCTCGCCATTGAATTCGAGCACCATGTGGCCGGTATCGGTGACTTCGCCGATCACCGCAAAGTCCAGCTCCCACTTGCGGAAGATCGCTTCGGCCATGGCTTCCTTGCCCGGCTTCAGCACCATCAGCATCCGCTCCTGGCTTTCCGAGAGCATCATCTCGTAGGGCGTCATGCCGGTCTCGCGGCAGGGGACCTTGTTCATGTCGAGCCTTATGCCCGCGCCGCCCTTGCTCGCCATTTCGACGCTGGAGGAGGTGAGGCCCGCCGCGCCCATGTCCTGGATCGCGACGATTGCATCGGTCGCCATCAGTTCAAGACAGGCCTCGATCAGCAGCTTTTCGGTGAAGGGATCGCCAACCTGCACCGTGGGTCGCTTGGCTTCGGCATCCTCGCCGAAATCGGCCGAAGCCATCGTGGCGCCGTGGATTCCGTCGCGCCCGGTCTTGGAGCCGACATAGACGATAGGGTTACC